>CAZJJT010000898.1:0-1501 GCA_964546395.1 uncultured Fibrobacterota bacterium | reverse complement strand
GCCGGTACGCCCCAGCCTGTACCGTGATGATGGCCGGAACCGGGACCTGGGTGGCAGGATCGCCGAGCTCCGGGTAGATCCGCATCTCACGCGGCTCGGCGCTGATCACCTCGATGTCAACATACGCGGTCAGCGGACTGCCGCTGGCCGAGTTGTTGTTCGTGACCGTGATCCGGCCCGTACCCGGCGCCTGCGTGGTGAGCCCGTAGGAAGAGCCCTGGGCGTTGTTGGGGTCGAGTACCACCCCGGCTACGGTCCACGTACCGTCGATAAACACCCACGCGCCGTTGTCGGATCGCTGCCCCTGCACCCACAGCGTCGTGTCCTGCGCCGTCTTCATGTCGAGTCGGCTCACCACCGTGAACGTCCCGTCGATGATCACCCCGACCCGGATTGCGCTGTAACGCACGTTTTCCAGGTTCACGATCATATCATCGACCATATACTGACCCGTGGCCGGGTTGAGATACCGGGCGGTAATCGTGGTGCTGCCGGCATTCGTAGTTGCCCGGGTGACCTCGCCCTGCCCCCGTGAGGGGTTCGGGCCGTGGGCCACCGTCACCACATTCTCGTCGGTGCTGCGCCACTCCGGGCGGTCGGTCGTGCCGACCCAGTTGCCGTACTTGTCGCGGATGACAGCGTAGAAGTCGCTACGGGTCGTCTCATCCCGGGTCATCGTGAGTTCGTTTCGCGGCGCGTCGGACCAGAGCTTGCCCGTGCTGTCATCCGAGGCCTCGATCACAATGTGGTCTGCCGGCCCGGGCCGCACGTAAATCTCCATGGTGGCCTGCTGCACGTTGCCCTGACCGTCCACAAATGTCGCTGTGACATAGTAGGTCTGGTAGGCGCGCACACCGTAGAACGTATTGGTTCCACCCGGGACGCTGTACTTCAGCCCCGGGTTGTCCGGGTCCGGTGGGCCAGTCAGCTCCCAGGTCACCTGCGCGTCGTAGAACGGCCGGTTGATCAGAATGTGGTGGCCGAACTCGTCCACCGAGTCCAGGTACACGTGCGCGGTAAACACCACGCTGTCGCCCGCCTGGATCGTATCGTTGGGGTAGGCCTCAAGCACCACGTTTTCCACCACGGTCGGGTAGTTGAGGAATACACCGGTGATATAGAATACGATATCGTCGAAGTCGGCATCACCGATGTTGAGATCCTCGAAGCCGAATGCCACGGTATCGGTCCTCTCGCGCCCCCCCATCCCGTCAGGTTGCTGCAGCCAGCCCGCGACCGAGTAGCGGCGATAGTTCGCATAGTTATTGCATGGGATGACGTTGCGGAAGATGCGATCAGATGTGTAACGGTCAGTCGCCAGCCATCCCCCCGGGGGTGCGCCGTCGGCTTCCGTATCCGTCGCCCGTCTGTTGGGGCCGGTGTACAACCGCACACTCGACCATGTCCGCCATTCGGTCGGTTCAGGGCGAACCCCTGCGGTGGGCAGCAGCGTGTACATGAAATAAATGGTGTCGCGGTAGTGGAAGTTGAAGTCGCTCAG
>CAZJJT010000897.1:0-1517 GCA_964546395.1 uncultured Fibrobacterota bacterium | reverse complement strand
GTGCGAAACGCCCTACCCGGTGTACCCGCTGGGGCTGGCGCATGTGTCGGCAGCACTTGAGAAGGCCGGCCACGAGACCCTGATACTGGACATGAGCCGTGACGGGGAGCGGCTCGAAGGACAGATCGAGTTGTTCAAGCCGCATGTGGTCGGGCTTTCACTGCGCAATATCGACGACGTTGATATCGTCTCGAGACGGTTCTTCGTGCCGGACCTGGTGGAGGCCGTGAAGCGGGTGAAGGCGGCAACGCCGGTACCGGTGGTAGTCGGCGGCAGCGCCTTCTCGCTGTTCCCCCGGGAACTTCTCGAGATGAGCGGCGCGGACTACGGCGTACGCGGTGAGGGAGAGAAGGCGATGGTGGCGCTGGTCGATGCAGTGCAGACCGGCGGGTGTGTCGAGTCGATCGCCGGTATTGTGCGCCGCGATGGCGGGACGGTCGTGGTCAACCCGCCCGAACTGTGCATTGCCGGCGACATCCCCCTCGCCAACCGTCCGCCCGAGCTTGTCGCGTGGTACCGTCAGCGCAGTTCGATGCTCAGCGTCCAGACCCAGCGCGGGTGCGCGTTCACCTGTTGCTACTGCACGTACCCGGTGATTGAGGGCGTGCGGTTCAGGCGGCGGGCCCCTCGTGAGGTCGTCGAGGAGATCGCGCGGATCAAGGCCCTGGGTGTCGGCTACTTCTTCGTGGTCGACTCGGTGTTCAACACCTCGCGCGAGCATGTTGCCGGCGTGTGCGAGGAGATTATCCGCCGGGAACTCGGTATGCACTGGTGCTGTTTTCTCCGGCCGGCCGGGCTTGACGAGGAACTGATGGGACTGATGGCACGGGCGGGGCTCACGCATATCGAGTTCGGTTCCGACTCGTTCTGCGACAGCGTGCTGCGCGCATACGGCAAGCAGATTGCGTTTGATGACATCCTCCGCTCGAGCGAACTGGCCCGCGCGTACCACGTGCACTACGCGCACTTCCTGATAGCCGGCGGCCCGGGCGAAAGTGAAGAGACGCTCGAGGAAGGGTTCCGCAACGCGCAGCGGCTGAAGCACACGGTGGTGTTCCCCTATGTCGGCATGCGGCTGTACCCGGGGACACCGCTCTACGATGTCGCGCTGCGGGAAGGGCTGGTGGCACCGGAGGAGAGCTTGCTC
This sequence comes from uncultured Fibrobacterota bacterium, assembly GCA_964546395.1. GTDB lineage: Bacteria > Fibrobacterota > Chitinivibrionia > Chitinivibrionales > CAZJJT01 > CAZJJT01. The sequence goes on along the minus strand of CAZJJT010000897.1, from coordinate 370 downwards.
GAGCCGTTCTTCTACGTGTCCCCGAAGCTCGGCGAGCAGAAGACGCGTGCGATCCTGGATCGGTTTGCCGCCGAGGCGCGCAACTGGATTATCGGCGAACTCCCGCCCGAACTGGCGAAGGTTGCGCAGCGACTGCGGGAGAAGGGGGTCGAGGGGCCGCTCTGGGAGTACCTGGCACGATGAGAACTACTGGACACAGGACACAGGACGCAGGACACAGAATGCGTCTCATTCTGCTTCGCCGTTCTGCGTTCACCACTGCTTCTTCTGTGTCCTATTCCCCATGTACTGTGTCCCTGCTGCCATGAACATCGTTCTCTTCAACCCCCGCGGGCACCGTTGGCAGTCGAAGCCGAGGGCTGGCCGACTC
>CAZJJT010000896.1:242-1524 GCA_964546395.1 uncultured Fibrobacterota bacterium | reverse complement strand
CGAGATAGAGTTTCTGCGCTCGCATATCATGTTTCTGGAAACACGCGGGTATGCAGTGGTGCCTGTGTTCAGCGGTGAAGAGGCGCTGCAGATGCTGCGTGAGGAGCCGCGCCGGTTCGATATCGTGCTTCTGGACGAGCAGATGCCCGGGATGGACGGGTTGACGACGCTCGAGGAGATAAAGGGGTTTCTTCCCGACCTCCCTGTGGTGATGGTGACGAAGAGCGAGGAAGAGCAGGTGATGGAGACTGCTCTGGGGATGAAGATCGACGGGTACCTGACCAAGCCGGTCAACCCGAGCCAGATTCTGTCGGTGTGCAAGGCGATCCTCGATTCGCCGCGGATTATCTCGACGCAGTTGACGCAGCGGTACGTACGGGACTACTCGGAGAACCGGGCGATGATGGCGCGGGAGATGGACGCCGGGGAGTGGACGCGGCTGTACCACAGCCTGAGCCAGTGGGATGTGGAGTTGGAGAAGATAGACAACGAGGGGCTGCGGCAGAACCACGCGGGGCAGAAGTCGGACTGCAACGCGCAGTTTGCCAGGTTTGTGGCGGAGTACTACCCGAAGTGGCTCAAGGGCGAGGCCCGTCCGCCGATGCTCTCGCACCAGGTGTTCGGTGAAGTGGTTGCGCCGTTGGTACGCGCGGGCAGGCGTGTACGGTTCGTGGTGTTCGACTGCATGCGTCTCGACCAGTACCTGGTCATAGAATCACTGCTCAAGCGCTACTTCGAGGCCGAGCGGCGCAGCTACTTCGCGATGCTCCCGACGGCGCCGCGCTACGCGCGTTCGGCCCTCCTGGGCAGCGGGTTCCCCGACGAGATTGCGCAGGAGGCACCGGGGCTGTTTGACGAGAGCGCGGCGGAAGACCCGGCGCACCACGACGGAGCGCTGCTGGCGCGCAGCGTGCGGCTGGCGGGGCTGAGCGAGGAATCGTGCGGGCACTACGTGCGGATCTCGAATGCGGCGGAGGCGAGTGAGGTGCTGGAACAGCTGCCGGGGATGGCGGAGCATCAGTTGGTGACGGTTGCGGTAGACTTCTTCCAGATGCTCACGCGTGGCCGTTCGAGTTCGGCGCTGTTGCAGGATATTACCGCCGACGAGAGCAGTCTGCGGGCGCTGACACTCTCGTGGCTGTGGGAGGAGACGGCACCACCGTCTCCAAAGTTAAACCCCATCGAGGGAGAACAGAGCGCGGACGTGGCGGTGATCGGCGGCGGCGATACCGGCCTATCCGCCGCACTGCACCTGGCGGAGGCGGGAACGGATACCATTCTT
>CAZJJT010000896.1:0-232 GCA_964546395.1 uncultured Fibrobacterota bacterium | reverse complement strand
CAGTTTTCGCCGCTTCTGCAGGTGCTGCGCGGTCTGGCACACGAGGGAGCGACCGTGGTGCTGGCGGCCGATCATGGGTCGATGCTGTGCACGCGGGGCGTCGAGCTGTACGGAGCGAAGGGGCTCACGCGCAACCCGCGGCACCAGTTTGGCGAGCGGGTGACGAGTGATGAGCGGCGGTGCGTGTACGTCTCGACCCCGTCGCAGTACCGTCTCCCGAAGGCGAGCGATG
>CAZJJT010000895.1:0-1528 GCA_964546395.1 uncultured Fibrobacterota bacterium | reverse complement strand
ACCCCGGCGCTCAACCCGGCCGCCTGTTTCCACCTGAAGGCGGGGGGCTCGAAGGTGACAATCGTGGAGAAGTGCAATGTCCACGGGGTGTGGAAGGCGGAGGCGGCGCTGTAGGAAGCGAGAAGAAGCGGGGTGAGCGCGTTGTGCCTGTCGCCTCACCCCGCCCCACCAGCGTTCCTGCGGTCTGCGAACCCCCGCGTACCTCGGTCCGCGTACACCAGGGATGCGCATGCAGTGCGCAACCAGAAGTATCCGCAAGCGGTGTGCCTGAGCTACCCACGGGGGCCGGTTTCCCGGTCATCTGGCTCACTGGCAGCATGTTACGTCGTCGTGTTGCCCACAGTCGACACCTGGCCCGCCCGGAAACTGCCAGGAACCTGTGCCCACGAAGGTGGCACCTTGCACGCTGATTGCGCTCCTCTCTAATCTATTTTGATGCCTCACGCAGTCCATCGGGCATACCGCATGCACACTCTCGTCGCCAAAGTCCGCTCCCTCTGGCGGGCCGCTTCCTCGCGGCTCCCGGGCGGAGAACGTACGCTCACGTGTCTGGTCCTTGCACTGGCGGCGATCCTCGTTCGTCTCGTATACCTGGTGGGATACCGCTCCTCGCCGTTCTACGCCGTACCCGTCATCGATGCCGAGCTGCACCACCAGTGGGCCTTGCAGATTCTCAGAGGTGACCTGCTCAGTCTCCAGCAGGGCGATGTGCTCTACAAGGCCCCGCTCTACCCGTATTTCCTCGCGCTCGTATACCGGCTCTTCGGTGTCAACTTCACCGCCGTCCGCCTCGTGCAGATCCTCCTTTCCGGTGCAACCGCCGCCATGCTCTACCTCATCGGCGAACGCTTCTTCTCGCGCCGCACCGGCGTCGTCGCGTCCCTGCTCTACGCGTTCTACTTTGTGGCAATCTTCTTCGATGTCGAGATGGAGATCCCGCTCCTTGCCGTCTTCCTCACGCTGCTTTCGTTCCTGCTCGTGACCGGCGTGCCGCGTGTCCGACACTTCGCAGCGGCCGGCGCCCTGCTGGGGCTGTCGGTGCTTGCCCTGCCCACGAACCTTCTGCTGGCGCCGCTCTGGGCCGCGATCGCCTGGCAGGCGTCGTCGTGGAAACGCGCCCTTCTGGTCGTGCTGACCGCCGCGGTGGTAATCGCCCCGTGCACGGTGCGCAACGTGATGGTCGGGCACAGCTTCGTGCTCGTCTCGGCCAACGCCGGCATGAATTTCTATATCGGGAACAACCGCGACTACGACATGACCGTGTCGACCCCGCCCGGGATGGCGTGGACGCGGCTGCAGTCCGGGGCGTACCAGCGTGACGGCAACACGTCGCACGTGGTGGCCGACCGCTACTGGATGGCGCGGAGCATCGAGGAGATCCGCAACGCGCCGGGGGCGTGGCTGTCGCTGCTGCTCAGGAAGACGGTACTGTATTTCCAGGCACGCGAGATCACGCGCAACCGCGACATCTACTACGCATGGCACGAGTCGCCGCTCAGCCGGCTCCCCTGTGTCACCCTCGCCATCA
>CAZJJT010000894.1:0-1530 GCA_964546395.1 uncultured Fibrobacterota bacterium | reverse complement strand
GTTCGCGACCAGCAGATGCCCTCATGGGCCTCGGCAAAGTGGCGCAAGGACACGGCGTTCTGTCTCGAGCGGATGATCGAGCATATCCAGGCTCAGCCGTACGGCACACAGGTGATCGGCTACCACCTTGCCTCGGGCGGCACCGACGAGTGGTACTACTACCCCAACTACGAGTGGTTCTATTTCGACAAGCCCCAGAGCTACTTCCTTGACTACGGCCCTCGGCAGACCGCTGCGTTCCGCCGGTGGCTCCGGAACAGGTACGGCAGCGACACATCGCTGCGCACGGCATGGCACAACCGGACAGCCCGGCTTGCCACAGCCCGTATCGCGCCACCCGAAGACAAGCTGCGCACCGACCTGGGCCAGTTCTACGATCCGCGCATCTCGCAGCACGTCATCGACACGTTCGACTTCGAAGCCGAGATGGTTGCCGATACCATTGCCTACTTCTGCCGCGTGGTGAAAGAGGCAACCGATGGTGCAGCGATCACCGGCGCGTTCTACGGCTACCTCACCGGGGCGGTCGACAAGGCCTACTGCGCCACACGCTCGCTGCTGCAGTGCCCGCACATCGATTTTCTCACGAGCCCGTCGGGGTATGAGTTCCGCGAGCCGGGAGGCGGGGCCAGTGTGTTCCGCGGCCCGGTTGCGTCGGTACAACTGCACGGCAAGCTCTGGTGGGACGAGAACGACTACCGCACCGACCTGGTTGCTGACCGAGGGCGGAGCAACCTGCTTCCGTGGAGCGCGCGGTTCGAAGACACCGAGTCACTTCAGTTGCGGCAGCTGGCAGCGCAGCTGACACATGGTGCCGCGGGGTGGTGGTTTGACATGCGGGGCGGGTGGTACGACTCACCGCGCCACATGCGCATGATCCGCACGCTGAATCGTATCGCGGAGCGCAGTGTCGCCTTCGAGCGCTCTTCCAGCGCCGAGATCGCTGTCGTGGTGGATGAGAAGAGCTTGTGCTGCATCGGCCTCGACAGCAAGCTGTACCGTCCGCTTATCATGGATCAGCGTCTCGAGGTGAGCCGTATCGGAGCCCCGGTTGACTGGATACTCATGGACGATCTCGAGAAGGCCCCTGCCTACCGGATGTACGTGTTCCTGAACGCATTCAGGGTATCCGCGAGTCAGCTGCGTGCCGTACGGCGACTGAAGCGGCGTGGGGCCCGCGCCCTCGTGTGGGTGTATGCGCCGGGATTTGTGGGAAACACGCTGGATGTGCGCGGCTGTGCGAAAGTCACGGGTATGAAACTTGCGCTTGTGGACGAGGGCGCGCCGCTCCAGGTTGCGGTCGGACCGGCTGCGCGCACGCATCTGCCCGGTGTCAAGGAAGGGCTGTGCTACGGCACGCGCACTGTCATCTCGCCCATCCTGGCTGGCAATGACCCGTCGGCCACGACACTCGGCCTGCTGCACGGCTCCGACCGCCCCGGGTTGATCACCAAAGCAGACGGGCCGTGCCAGTCGTACTTCTCCGCCGCACCACTGCTCCCCTCGAGTCTGCTGCGCGCAATTGCCGAA
>CAZJJT010000893.1:0-1534 GCA_964546395.1 uncultured Fibrobacterota bacterium | reverse complement strand
GAGGGGCGGCGATGGGCGGACCTGCTGGTCTGTGAAGATCTCGCGCTCCAGATAATCCGTGAGCATACCAGTATCGCAGCATCTGTGAGCCGCGTGGTGGATGCCGGCGGGAGAGTGTTCCTCGAAGTGCAGCGGTTTGACCGGGCTGGCATGCACGGCCATCTTCCCATCGTATCGCTGCGCGCAGTGGATGCCGGGTTCCATGGGTATCAGGACAACTGGCCCGCGGCAGCCGACAGGATGGTTGCTGAGGGGCGGCTCTCACACGAGGATGGTTCTGCGCTGCGGTGGCTTTCGGCGTTTGGCGGTCTGATCGGCAACAACGACCAGCACTTCGGCAATGTGTCGCTGGCGATGGTTGACGGGGGGGAGGAGTTCCGCCTGGCCCCGGCGTACGACATGTTGCCGATGGTGTATCGGCCCGCGGATGGGGCTGTGCGGTCGCAGCCACTCGTTCCTCCAGCGGTGGCGGCGGGCTCAGCGGCCGAGTGGGATTCGGCGGTTGCGTGCGCTGTGCGGTTCTGGCAACGTGCAGCCGAGGACTCTCGTATCTCGAGCGCGTTCCGTTCGCTCTGCGACGAAAATCTGCAGGCAGTCCAGCGCCTCCGCGACGGGCCCCGGCTGCACGCGCACTAGCGCCGACTTGAGCCATGACCACTCGCCCAATCATCGTCCTCGGCCCCGAACGGAGTGGCACCTCTCTCATCACCGAGATGATCGTGCGCTGGGGAGCGTACCCCGGGGCCGACGAGTACGTGCGGGGGCCCGACCAGCACAACCAGAACGGCTACTGGGAGTACACGCCTGTCTGGGACGCGCTTGCCGCGATGGGCGTGGACTGGTGGGACGAGGGGTTTCAGGAACAACTCGCGGCCAAGGCCCAGGTGCCTGAGTTTGGCGACAGGGCCCGCACGATGATAGCCGAGATGGAACGACCTGGCCGGCCATGGGTATGGAAAGACCCGGCGCTGAGCTTCTTTTTGCCGTTCTGGCAGCAGTTCTGGCGCGACCCGGTGTACGTGGTCGCCGTGCGCCATCCGCTCGACACCGCCCGCTCGTGGGAACGCTTCATCCTTCCACCGGGCGCGGTGGGGAAGGTGGACCTGGTCGGGAACAACCTTCTGCGGTGGCAGTATATCGTGGCGTTGGTACTCACGCACACGGAGCAGTGCGTGGCCAAGGTGTTTGTGTCCTACGAAGAGATACTGGCGGGTCCAGACAAGCAGGCTGCCCGGCTTGCGGCCACACTCGATGAGTTCTGTGGCAGGAGTACCGGCGAGCAAACCCGTCGACACATGGCAGGTGCGGTTGAGCCCGGGCTGCAGCACCAGTGTACCGCGGTGCCGTTTTCGGAGGCAACAGGGGCGACACACGAGCAGAAGCGCCTGTACGGTGAACTGCTGCGCAAGGTGCGTGACCCGGATGCCAGGGTGAGGGTTGAGGAAGAGCCAATGCCGCAGGGGTGGCGTGAGGTGGTGAAAGCCGGCGAGGCAAAGGCAGCGGGGTTGAGGAACAGCGCGGGGGTATAGGGATG
>CAZJJT010000892.1:0-1538 GCA_964546395.1 uncultured Fibrobacterota bacterium | reverse complement strand
TCGGGAAATCGTCAATGTAGATGCCGCCATTAACCACGCGGGCCATGGCGTACTGAATCCCGTGGAAGAACTCGTGGGCACAGGTGATCCGGACCGCCCAGGTGGGGTGCGTTTCATAGTTGATCCCGCCCACGTCCTGCCAATCCTCACCGCTCCAGCTGCTGCGCAGCTCAAAGTGGCTTGTCCAGCCTGTCGGGGCGGCCTGTGTACGGCTCCCCGGGAGTGTCTGACCGTACAGCCCGCCGCCGACCACGACCGTGTCGCCATCCACCACGATACTGTCAAAATTCAGTGCCGCCACCTTGTAGCGGTCGGAAGAATACGAGGCCGTGACCAGCGGATAGGGCGGCATGAACCCGAACCCCGCAATCTCCATCGACCAGGCGCTGTCGCATGCCCACCCGACTTCGTCCACGTAGTCCGGGACCCCGTTGGCCCCGTCCACCCGCGCCCGCCACTGCGTGGTGTCCCGCGCGTAGCCGTACTGGTCGGCGGTGTCGACACGGTTGATTCCAATCGTCGTGTAGAGCACGTCGAAGTGGCCGCCGGGGGTGGCGTAGGCGATCATGCCTGAGGGGATGTCGGTGGCAGCGGTGTACAGCTCCTGGAACTCAGGCGAGAGCGTCTTCCAGGTGCGCACCAGCGCCACGAGATCTTCCTGTGACGGCGGGTTGAGTACGGCCCTGCGGCCGCTCACAGGGGTCCGCCCTGCGCGTGCCTCCAGGTACGGCCGGAGACGCTCCTCGAGCGACTGCTCCCGGAGCATGCCTGGGGGCGGGGTGTGCGACATGAGGCGCTTGGTCGCCGAAACCGGGACCGCACACAGCGCACATGCCGAGAACAGCAGGGACACGCGGACAGTGGCACACATGGCATGGAGTATACGATCTGCTGTCCCGCAACATTCGCCGGTCGTGCAGAGGCAGACACGACTGCGCGTAGTATCTTCACCCAATGTTTCCTCGCTTTGGTGCTGCCCTTGCCCTGCTGGTGGCGGCCGGCGCGATGCAGGGCGCTGCGGCCCTCGATCTCGAGCTCGACGTGTGTACCGACCGCGAGTACTACCGGGCCGGCGACACGGCAGTGGTGGTATTCGACATCGATATCCCTCGCGGGTACTACATCTGCGGTAATCCTGTGGGCCCCGGTCCCGGCAAACCGCTGGAACTCAGCGTGGTGAAGACAGCGGGGATAGAGGTGATAGGCGTCCGGGCCAGTGAACCGCGGCGTATCGGTGAAGAAGACGAGTGGATCTGGGGCTACCGCTACCGTGCCACGCTCTACGCCGTGGTCCGGGTAACCCGCACCCGCTCCGGCATACTCAACGGCGTGGCGTGGCTCGAGGGCCTGATGTGCCGGGCGGCGTGCGAGACGTTCCAGCAGCGGCTGGAGTACGCACTGAAAGTCGACACGCGTGCCCCGCCGCTCCGCCCCTTCGTGTCGGCCGCCGGGCACCGGGGGAAGTTCGCCCGGTCCCGGTTCCTTCCCGGTCATGGCCCGTCCCAGTCCCCGCCGCCTCCACCGCCACCCCCCGTGCT
>CAZJJT010000891.1:0-1552 GCA_964546395.1 uncultured Fibrobacterota bacterium | reverse complement strand
AGATACATCGCACGGTAGATGTGTTGGGGGCTGCGCGGGGTACCCCCCGGGGGCGGCGTGTGGTCCGCCGCGTTGGCTTGGGGGGGACCCGCAACGCAGCGCTGCACCGCCTCCACCGCAGCACCCGTCATTCACGTATACTCTGCCCATGCTTCACCACGCCACACTCGGTGTTCGGCACGCCGCACTCGCCCTGCTCCTTCTTCTCGTCCCGCCTGTCCCGGCCCGTACGATGGTGCGGTTGACGGGTGACGTGCCGCCGGGAATCAGCGAGCAGCGTCTCAGCGCCCAGTACCGCCGTGTCTGCCGCCAGGTGGCGCCGCGCCACGGGTGCGGCCGGAGCGCGGTGCGGGTGGTATTCTACCGCGAGGAAACACAACCGCGCCTCGCCATGCAGATCCCCGAGTGGGGCGGGGGCGGGGCCACCGGCCCCGACACCGTGATCGTGCCGCTCGGCAAACCCTTCGTGGTGGAGCGGGACCTCGAGCAGGTGGTGCTGCACGAACTGGTCCACTGCGCCATCATCCGTGCCGCCCGCGGCGTGCACGTCCCCCGGTGGTTCCACGAAGGGGTCGCGATGACACTCGCGGGACAGATTGACATGGAAGAGAAGGTGGCACTCGCCCGTGCGGCGCTGCTCAACAACCTGCTGCCCTTTGAGCGTGTCGACCAGGTGAACGCCGTCTCGCGCGAGAGCGCCCTGCTCGCCTACAGCCAGAGCCACGCCGCCGTGCTGTTCCTGGTGGAGAAGTACGGCATCGAGACCATCGGACTCATCATTGATGCGGCGGCGGCGGAGGGCAGCTTCGACGCCGCGGTCGGCACCACCCTTGGCCTTTCACCGCCGGAGCTGCACGCACTGCTCGCCCGGGCCATCCGCGAACGCTACGGACTCGCGTACGTGCTCGGCGACCTCATGTACGTCTGGATACTCATCTTCGCTCTCGCCGTCGTGGCGTTCTTCGTGGTGCGACATCGGCGGGCCCGGCGGAAGCAGCAGATGGAACGGGATGAGCAGCAGGAGCGCGAAGAACTCGAGAGGCGGGACACGGACGGCACCGACCCGGCGGATGGCCGCGGACCTGAGACCGGGGATTTGGGCCGCTGACTATTTTGCCGCTCCGCCGTGATTGACAGGAGCAATGCATGAAGCAGTCTCTGCTGTTCCGCTTGGCAGTTGTCTTCGTCCTTGTCTTGCTTCCCCGGTGCACCGCCAGGCAGCAGAACGAGACAGGCAGCCAGACAGTCGTCCCCGACACTCTCTCAGTCATGTTCTGGAACGTCGAGAACTTCTTCGACATGGTCAAGAACGGCACCGAGTACCCGGAGTACGTGCCCAACCAGTGCGGGTGGGACGATTTCACGTACCAGGCCAAGCTGCAGCGGGTGGTCTCGGTTATTGCCGGCGCGCGCCCCGACATACTCACGCTCTGCGAGATAGAGAACGCCGTCGTGCTCGGCGCCATACAGGAAGCGCTTGCCGCGCGGGGACTCGAGTACCCTCACGCCGCGGTCGCCGGTGCGCACGTCTCTCAGGTGGGCCGTGTCGCGC
>CAZJJT010000890.1:0-1571 GCA_964546395.1 uncultured Fibrobacterota bacterium | reverse complement strand
CACCTGGTGTCAGCGGGAATCCTTGTCCGCGACGTATCGACGTACCCGATGCTCGGGGATTGCATTCGAATCAACGCCGGTTCGCCCGAAGAGAACGACGCCGTGACAGCTGCACTGCGCTCGTTTTTCGCGGCGGCCGCAGCATAGGAGGCCTGGTATGCCTCGGAAGACGCGCGCGCGCACCTCGAAGCTGACACGCACCACCGCCGAGACTGACATCGCGCTCGAGCTGGTGCTCGACGGCACGGGGCGTTCGTCGATTGACAGCGGCAACGGGTTCATGGACCACATGCTGACGCTGTGTGCGCGGCACGGGCTGTTCGACCTGAAGGTGCGCTGCAAGGGCGACACACACGTTGACTTTCACCATAGCGTCGAAGACATCGGGATCTGCCTGGGCAAGGCGCTGGCCGAGGCGCTTGGCGAGCGCCGGGGAATCCGGCGCTTCGGCAGCGCGTACGTACCCATGGATGAGTCGCTGGCGCGGGTGTGCCTCGACTTGAGCGGCCGTTCGACACTCTCGTACCACGTGGACCTGGTCGACCGCACCATCAACGATTTCGAATGCGACCTTGCCCAGGACTTCTTCAAGGCGGTTTCGGACAACGGCGGTATCACGCTGCACGTCGACCTGCTGCGGGGCCGCAACAGCCATCACTCACTCGAGGCGGTGTTCAAGGCGATGGGCCGGGCGCTCAGTGAAGCGTGCGCGGTGAACCCGCGCGCCCCGCGGAGTATTCCTTCCACCAAGGGCTCACTGAAGGCATGACGGGCCGTGTCACTGCCCTGTGCATGTTGGCGGCCGCAGCCGTGGGGGTGCGCGCACCGGAGGCGTCGCTGCCCGTGTTTGTCGAAACACTCGTGGCACTCGATACGCTCGTGGCCGGCGATTCGGTGGTGGTGGACTTTGCATTCAGCAACCGCACACCCGACACCCTCCGTGTCGAGCAGGTGCAGTCGTCATGCGGCTGCACGGTGCGTTTCGAGCGGCTCCGTGCCTATGCCCCCGGCGACACGGGTTCGCTGAGCGCAGTGCTCGTCGCGGAAGTCCTGCGCGGCGGGCCGGCACAGTTCTCGGTACGTTTTTCCTCGAGCGGCGACACCAGCGCCACTGGCGCCGAGCCGGCGGTCCTCACCGTGGTGGCGCCGGTGAGACGCGAAGTGCAGTTTGTGCCGTCGGTCCTCGGGGTCTACCATGCCGAACGCTCGCAGGCGGCGCACGCGGCGGGGCTATTGCGCAACGATTCGCCCGGTGCGGTAACCGTGCGGGAGCTGGTACTCGACACGCCGACCGTGCTCGACGTTCTCACCCGCCAGCTCCCGTGCACCCTGCGGGCCGGTGAAGAGCTTCCGTTCGTCGTGCTGCTTCGTGGCGATGTGGCGCCCGAAGCGGTAAACGGGGTGCAGGCCAGGGTCAGGGCGCGCACTGCGGGGACACGGTTTGACGAGTACGCCTGTGACGTGTACTTCTTTCTGGAGTAGCGTGTGCTGAGATGGTTGAGCGCAGTACTGGTGTGTGGGCTGACGGCGCAGAGCGCTGTGGCTGTCGGCCACGAGTACGACCTGCTGTA
>CAZJJT010000889.1:0-1576 GCA_964546395.1 uncultured Fibrobacterota bacterium | reverse complement strand
AGCGCCAAGATTGCCGAGATCGATCGCCAGTTTGCCGAAGACCCGGTGGCGCTGGCGAGGTACAACCTGGTGGACGCGCGGTTGGCGAAGGAGATATTCGAGAAGGCGGGGATCCTGCCGGACACGGTGGAACGCGCACGGCTGTCGGGGCACCTGCTCGACCGCACGGGCGGCAGCGTGGCGGCGTTCGACTACCTGTATCTGCCGCTGCTGCACCGGGCGGGGTACGTGGCGGGTGACGTGCTCGACGTGGGATATGCCGAGCGGGGGCTTACGGGCGGGTTCGTCATGGACCCTGCGCCGGGTATCTACCGCAACGTGGCGCTGCTCGATTTCCGCAGCCTGTACCCCTCACTGATCATGACGTTCCAGATAGACCCGCTGGCCTACGCGGTGCAGGGGGGCGAGCGACTGAGCACCCCCATCGGCACGTCGTTCAACCGCGACGTGGCGATACTGCCGGGGGTGATACGCGAGTTGATGGCGGCGCGGGAAGAGGCGAAGCGGAGCGGGAACACGTCGCTGTCGCTGGCGATCAAGATCATCATGAACAGCTTCTACGGGGTGCTGGGCACGACCGGCTGCCGCTTCTTCGCGGTCGACCTCGCCCAGAGCATCACCGAGACCGGGCAGTACGTGTTCCGCGAGACGGCGAAGCATATCGAGGAGACGACCCCGTACCGGGTTATCTACGGAGATACCGACTCGATGTTCGTGCTGATGGGGGAGGGGCACGACGAGGACGGGGCGGCCGAGGGGAAGCGGATCGCGGCGGAAGTGAGCGAGTGGCTGGGGCGCGAGATGAAGGTGCGGTTCGGGGCGGAGTCGGCGCTGCTGCTGCAGTTCGAGCGCCACTTCGTGCACTTTCTCATCCCATCGGTGCGCGGCGGTGGGGAAGGCAGTAAGAAACACTACTGCGGGGCGGAGCGTGGGCCGGGGGGGCTTCGCCTGCTGTTCAAGGGGATGGAATCGGCGCGGACCGACTGGACCGATCTGGCCAAGGAGTTCCAGCATGAGTTGTGCCTGCGCCTGTTCGAAGGGCAGCCGTTGGAGGCGCTGGTGCTGTCGACGGTCGATGCGGTGCGCGGGGGGCGCATGGACGAGAAACTGGTGTACCGCAAGAAGGTCCGCAAGGGGCTTGACGAGTACGCGGCCACGGGTGCGCCGCCGCATGTGCAGGCGGCGAGGCAACTGGAGAACCCGCCGGGACTGGTCCGCTACGTGATAACCACCGAGGGCCCGCAGCCGATTGAGAAGCGAACCGCGCCGCTTGACTACGACCACTATGTCGACACGCAACTGCGTCCCGTGGCCGACTCGGTGCTGAGCTTCGTGGGGCTGGACTTCGAGCGGTTGGTGAGTGGTCAGCAGGACCTGTTCGGATAGGTCGTCGCTGTCGCAGGATATGCTTCCGGGGGCTTCGCGGGGTACCCGGTGGGGTGGCGCAGTGGTTGGCGTGGTCTGGGCTGACCGGGACCCGCGTGGGGGTGTGGCTGGCGGGAGAGGCCAAGGAAACAGTGCAGCCCGCCTCCGCGGGTGGGGGCCAGGTACATTTCAGATTGCCGATTGTGGATTG
>CAZJJT010000888.1:0-1577 GCA_964546395.1 uncultured Fibrobacterota bacterium | reverse complement strand
AAAAATAAACACTACAACCAAGCGTGCATACACAAGAGAAAAGACGTAAACAATAACCATCTCTAAGACGAAAACTAACGAACGTTCTTCTCGTGTGGACGCGTTTGTCATGTTCTTGTCTCAGTCTCGGTCTCAGTCGCTATCATAATCTCAATCTCAGTCTCAATCTCAGTCTCTATCTTAAGTTCAATCTCAATCTCAGTCTCTATCTCAATCCCAGTCTCAATCTTCATCTCAATCTCAATCCCTCACCCAGGGCGCAGTACCTGTGCACAGGGGTCAGGATTGAGACCGAGAGTGCGATTGAGGTTGTGACTGTGGTTCTGTCGATCCCCTCGCCACCATTCGGAACGACAGCTTCGCCGGTCCGGAGGGAGGATCGGTTGCCGAGATGAGCTTGTTGAGCACCAGGATTGTCTCCTTGCCCACCTCACGAGCATCGACATACACCGACGTGAGCTGGGGGAATACGCTGGTTGCAGTTTGCGAGTTGTTGACACCAACCACGGCGAGATCATCGGGCACTCTCAGGCCAAGCCGAGCGGCCGCACGGTACACCGCTGGCGCCATCCCGTCCACGGCGAGCACCACACCGTTCACACCGCCATCCGTGCTCAGGAAATCCCGCAACCCTCCCGCCACGACATCGTCCGCGCCATCCATCCCCCGGTATGAGCCCAGCGTGTAGGTGCGCACGTGTTCGGCTCCCGCAGCCTGGGCAGCCTTGTCGAAACCGCGCTGCCGTGCGCGCATCGAGTAGTGCTCGGACGGCCCCGCCAGGAACCCCAGTCGCTTCCTGCCGAGCTGGCACAGGTGCTCTACCGCCAGTTTCATGCCGCCATGCTCATCGTAGGTGATACAGCCCGGAAGGCCGCGGACGTTGGTGTTGACGCGCACGCAGGGGATCCCCAGTCGCGTTATCTCATCTTCAACTTTCTTGTCGATATCCTCAAACACGGCCAGCCCGTCCACCAGATCCTCGCGCAGGAACACAGGAAGTGTTTCATCGGACGCATCGAGGGCATCAAGAATCAGCACCTGCCCGTGGCGGTGAGCATGCGAGAGCATGGCATGAAGTGCTCGCTCGGGTATGTGGCCGAACCCACGCACGAGGACACCGATTGCGCCGTGACGCTTGCGCACAAGGTTCATGGCCGTGCGGTTGGGACGAAAGCTGGTCTTCCGCACGATCTCCATCACGCGCTCGGCAGTCTCGGCGCTGTAACGCACACTCCCGCCACCCGAAACACCCAACACGGCCGACACCACCTGGCGTGATACACCGGCGAGTTCGGCAACTTTTGAGAGGGTTACACGCTCCAGAACGGCCTCCGTGATTGCACGAGTAATCAAATATACGCCTGTGTGGCGCTTCGTGCAACACCCGGCCTTCTGCTGTTGACACGGACATCTGGATGGCGCATGGAAGCTATCGCCACGCGCACGCAGTGCCTGGCCCCGGTACCGACCTGTCTGACATCGGGTTATCTTCCAGACAGACCACTGGAAGGGGAAACGCATGCGACACACGATCTGCCACCTGGTAATCACGGCTGCCTTCTGTATCCCGGCCGTGG
>CAZJJT010000887.1:0-1577 GCA_964546395.1 uncultured Fibrobacterota bacterium | reverse complement strand
GAGCTTAGCCATAAGACCCCTCGGCATAGCCGAGGGGACTACTAAACGCTAGCCCTGCCCCGTGCCCCCCGGATCGGCACCGGCATTGCGCTTCCTCGCGTGCTATTTTGCTACACAGACAGGCGGAGGCCCCATGAACATCGCGTTCCTCGATGCATCGACGATCAATACTCGACAATGACTTGGACCTCTCGCCGCTGCACGCGGCGGGCACGCTCACGTGCCACCCGAGGACACCCCCGGAAGAGACCGTGGCACGCGCGACGGGCGCCGATGCAGTGATCGTCAACAAGGTGCCTATGACACACGAGGTGATTGGTGCGCTGCCGAGGCTCAAACACATTGCCGTGATCGCCACCGGCTACAACAACGTCGACCTGAAGGCAGCCGGCGATGCGGGCGTGCTCGTAACCAATGTCGGCGGCTACGTTCGCTACACGGTTCCGCAGCACACCTTCGCGCTCATCCTCAACCTGGCCACCCGCGTCCACCAGTACGACCGCGATGTGCAGTCGGGCGCATGGGCCCGCTCCCCCATGTTCACACTGCTCACCTACCCGACCTTCGAGCTCAACGGCAAGACGATCGGCATCATCGGTTTCGGCGCGATCGGAAGAGCAGTAGCGAAGGTGGCGGAGGCGTTCGGAATGAACGTGATGGCGCATGACCACGCCGAGCTGGGCGGGAGCGGGTACCGCAACTGGCCCCTCGATGAAGTCATTGCGCAGTCTGACGTGGTGAGCCTGCACTGCCCGTTGACCGACGAGAACAGGCACATGATGAACGCCGACAGCATCGCGGCGATGAAACCGACTGCCTTGCTCATCAACACCGCACCTTCAGCTCTCCCTCATGATTCAACGCTCGTACCGGGCCACCGATAGTCCCGGAACGACGAACGGGTGAGAGGGCCTTGCACTCACCGCCCGGCTGCGCGCCGTTGCGCCCATGCAAGTGCCGCTTCACGCAGCGACTGGTAGCACTCGAGGTGCTGCGCGTAGACCGCATGCCGTTGCGCGTCCGGCTCGAACGACCGCTCACGCCTGACGAGGGCCTCGACACCTTCCGCGACCGAGGTGTACGCACCGGCAGCCGTGCCGGCAAGGATCGCCGTCCCTGCAAGCCCGGCGTCGGTCATGGCGAGCCGCACGTACGGCACACCCATGATATCGGCCTTCATCTGCAGCCACGCATCCGATTTCGCGCCGCCGCCCGTAGCGACAAACTCAGACGTGTCGATACCCATCGACGAGAGCGTGCCGACGTGGGTAGCGAAGTAGTAGGTGGCACTCTCCATGATCGCCTTGAGAATGTCGCCTCGCGTGGAAGCCGTGGTGAGGCCGACAATCGATCCGGGGACCGCCTCTGTGAACTCCGGCGCACCGCTTGGCTCGAAGTACGGAAGGACGAGCAGCGACGTGGGCCCTTCAGGCATCTCGACGCCAAGATGGTCGTAGATGTCCGGGAGGTGCGCTTCGGTACTCGCCAGCGTGTCACGGAACCACCGCACGAGAGAGCCGGCCTGGTTGTAGATAAACGACGTGTACAGGCCCTCGACCACATGATGCTCGACGTTG
>CAZJJT010000886.1:0-1585 GCA_964546395.1 uncultured Fibrobacterota bacterium | reverse complement strand
CGAGGTTGGGAACGCCAACGTCGCGAAGTAGTCTTCCACCGTTTCGGCACGCCGGATCTGCGTCACGCTTCCGTCCGCGCGAAGCAGCAGTTCGGCCGAGCGAAGCTTGCCGTTGTAGTTGAACCCCATGGCGTGACCGTGGGCCCCTGCATCGTGCAGCACCACCAGGTCACCCTCTTCGATACGCGGAAGGTTGCGGTTGATCGCGAACTTGTCGTTATTCTCGCACAGCGATCCGGTGACATCGTAGAGCTGCTCGAGAGGAGCGTCCTCCTTGCCCAGCACCGTGATGTGGTGGTAAGCCCCGTAGAGCGCCGGTCGCATCAGGTTCGCCATGCAGGCGTCCAGTCCCACGTACGTGCGGTATGTCTCCTTGAGGTGCAGTACCCGGCTCACCAGGTACCCGTATGGCCCCGTAACCATCCTTCCGCACTCAAGATACACGCGCAACGGAGACAGGCCGCGGCCTACAATCCGGTGTTCGTAGCTCTCTCGCACCCTGCGCCCCACATACTCCAGGTCGACTTCCGTGTCTTCGGGCCGGTAGGGGATCCCGATACCGCCGCCAAGATTGACGAACTCGAAGCAGATGTCGAGTTCTTCGGAGAGCTCCGCCGCCAGGTCGAACATCATGTCGGCCGTGTCAACGAAGTAGTCGGCGTTCAGCTCATTGGATATCACCATCGTGTGCAGGCCGAACCGGCGGGCTCCGTTTTCCTGTGCCCGCGCGTACGCTTCCGACAGCTGCGCCCGTGTGCAGCCGTACTTGGCCTCTTCGGGATGCCCGATGATGTCGTTGCCCACGCGTGCCGACCCCGGGTTGTAGCGGAAACTCACCAGCTCCGGTACCCCTCCCACCGATGCCACCGTGCCGATATGCGTGACATCGTCAAGGTTCACGATCGCACCAAGTTCGATGGCACGGGCAAACTCGGCCGCCGGGGTGTCGTTGGAAGAGAACGTAATGTCCTCACCACGAATCCCGCAACGCGCGCACATCTCCAGCTCCGCCATCGAACTGCAGTCCGCCCCGAACCCCTCCTCGTGCAGCAGCGTGAGGATATGCGGATTCGGACACGCCTTGACCGCGAAGAACTCCCTGAAGCCCGGGTTCCACGCGAATGCGGCATTGAGACGCTGCGCATTGAGGCGTATTGCCTGCTCATCATAGATATGGAACGGTGTCGGATGCGACTGGGCGATCCGCTCAATCTGTTCCCTGGTAAACGGAAGGGCCTTGCGGGACATGTGTGTCAGATCCTGAACAAATGTGTACGCCCGGGAACGCGGAAAATACTCTACACCCGGTGCTTGTACACTTTCACAGCCTCCTGCGCACGCCGCTGCGCTTCTTCGAGCGCTCCATTGCGGGCAATGAGACAGTTGACATACAGGCTCTCGAGCAAACACTGCTCCGAGACGCGTTTGGAGACCACTTCGCCGTTGAGATGCTCGGCGAAATCGGCAGTGAGCAGCGTGATGTCGGCACCCCGGGCAAGCGGTGAGTGCGGGAAATTCGTGACCGCGATGACCGTGGCACCCCGCCGTCGCGCTTCTGAAGCTACGTGCTGGACCGTCGTGGTCT
>CAZJJT010000885.1:0-1585 GCA_964546395.1 uncultured Fibrobacterota bacterium | reverse complement strand
GCAGGGGTACAACGCGATTGCGGGCGGCACGCAGGGCCAGCGTGCGTGGACCGACCTGTACCCGAACTACGACATGGTGGAAGCGGTGCTGAACAGCTCGTTCGACTGGAACGGGTACAGGCACAGCTACGTGGTTGCCACCGAGAACGATTCGAAGAATGCGATGGGGATGCTGGTGGCGAACCTGTTGAGCGGTGTGCCGCAGCTCTTTGCCGATATCCGCACGAACTGGACCCCCGAGAGTATCCGCAAGGCGACGGGCAAGGACGTGTCGAAGGTGGCGCCGCGGGGGATTATCGACAAGCGCAACTCGGGCGCGGGCGCGCTCGACTACGCGGTGGATATCTACCGGATTGCCGGGGCGAAGCCGGGCACACCGGTGCAGGAAGTGGCCGCGAAGATCCGCGGAAGCAAGACGCTGCAGAAGGCGTTGATGGACAAGGCGCGCGCGGGGACGAGCTGGGAAGCGGCGGTGATCCAGTATTTCCTGGGTGACGGGCTCTCAAGCCACTACCGCACGCCGGGCGGGGTGCCGATGACCGCGTACCGGTACAACGTGGTGGGAGACGAGATGAGCTGTTCGGTGGTGGAGGGCGACACGGTGGAGCTTCCGGTGACTGTCGGCGACCATATCAGCAGTGTCACCGACAAGACCTGGCCGGAGACGTACTGGGCGCCGCGCGGGATGAGTTCGTTCGAGTACATGTCGCGGATCGGGCCGAACCATGACGGCAACTCGTTCGGCGAGATCGGGGCCGACCTGATCACGCTGAACGCCATGCTGCGGGTGCCGGTGGACTTCCACAACGTGCCGGCCGAGCGGCTGTTCCGCCCGACTATCTGGGACCGCTTCGGCGGGGATGATTTCCGGGTGTGCGAGAAGCTGGGGCCGCTGTACCGGTGAGCATGTGGCAGCTGGCATGTGGCATGCAGCGTTGAGCATCTGGCGTTGGCGAGTTGGTTCCTGGCGTGAGTGGTTGGGCATGGGGCGGTGGCCGGTGGGGCCTTCCCACCTGCCGTATGCCCCCGTGCCTACTGCTTGTCTACATTGACACAAGGCCTAGGAATAAAGCATCTTATCAGCATTCGGCGTTTTGCGGCGGTGTCAACTCTGAAAGTTGGAGGAGCACAATGAAGCGGATTCTTGCGACCTGTCTGTGTGCCGGTATGGTGCTGGGGGTGATGTCGTGCGCGACAGGGCCGGAGGGCAAGGGCGACGCAGCGTACCGGCAGTCGAAGAAAGTACCGGACGGGGACCAGCGGCGGGTGTTCGAAAAGACCGCGTACATGAGCTACAAGACCGCGATTTCGGAGAAAGGTGACAGAGTCAGCCCGAAGCTTCGCGGCAGGTTCATCGAGATGGCGCTGGTTCGCGGCCGGATGATCCTGACGGAGGGCGGGTACTGGTTTGAGGCCGTGCCGCTCATCCTGGACGATATCGAGAAGCAGTGGTCCCCCGACCTCGCGGACTCGCTGAAAGACACCTACGCGCGACTGCTGGTCCAGATGGCGGACTCGGGGTTCGAAAACACGCATATCTCGGTGGGCCTGGAGAACCTTGACAAGGCGGTGTCGGTCTCGGCGG
>CAZJJT010000884.1:0-1586 GCA_964546395.1 uncultured Fibrobacterota bacterium | reverse complement strand
CGAAACAGGGGGGGGACCATGTCCGCACGCTCCTTCAGTCCACTGGCCGTGCTGTTGTGCCTCGCATCCATCGCTTCGGCGCAAACCGACAGCTTCCCCAGCCAGAGCCTGATGCGCTCATTTATCGCGCATGTTCCTTCGGGGACGAGCGCTCCGCCGCTCGTCATCAGCATGCACGGCCTTGGCTCCAACGCATCACAGCAGCAGCTCTACACTGGCTTCGACGCTGTCGCTGACCGTGAAGGGTTCGTGGTGGCATACCCGAACGGTCTCGACAACTCGTGGGACATCACGGGCAATCGTGACGTCATCTTCATCTCGGCGCTTATCGACACGCTTGCTGCACGACATGCTGTCGATCTCAATCGCGTGTACGCGACCGGCTTCTCGATGGGCGGGTACATGAGTCACCGTCTCGGCTGCGCCTTGTCCAACCGCATCGCCGCCATTGCCCCGGTGTCGGGCCTCAACGCGTCCTCGTACAGCTGTTCGCCCGTGCGGGGGGTATCCGTGCTGCAGATCCACGGCACCGCCGACAGCGTCGTGCTGTACAGCGGTGTCGCCTCGACCATTTCGGGATGGGTCACACGCAACGCGTGCCCGGCAACGCCGGTTGTTACCGACCCGTACCCTTCCAGCAACCCTTCCTCGATTGTGCGCAGGGACTGGTACGGCCCCGGTCGTGACAGCTGTGAAGTGATCCTTCTGAGCGTTGAGGGTGTCGGGCACGTGTGGCCAGGTGCACGGTGGGGCGGAGAAACGACAGATATCAGTTCCACAGAAGAAATCTGGGCGTTCTTCTCCCGCCATTGGCTGCCGGGGGCCACGGTTGGTCCGCGCGGCGTAGCGCCGACGCACACAACGCGCCGGGCTCAGCCGAGTGTGCATGTGCGGCTGAGCGGCGCCCGGAGTTCGGTTGCTGTCGAGGAGCCTGTCAGCGGACTGGTGGTCGACCCCGCCGGACGCACGCCGCGCGTTCGCTAGGTGAGAGACGCTCTGCGGCGGTCTCCTTCCAGGTACACAGCATTCAGCGCAGCCCCGCGAAAAACCGGGTGAGTGCGAGGATTCCCTTGCGCCAGGTGGGAAGGTGCAGCTTCTCGTTCGGCGCGTGGATCCGGTCATCCGGAAGCGCGAACCCGCACATCGCAGTGGGGATGCCGAGTACGCGGGCGAGTAGTCCCACAACGGGAACCGAACCGCCCTCGCGCACGAAGAACGGCTTCGTGCCCCACGTTTGCTCCAGCGCCAGCGCCAGTGCACGGCTCACCCGTGAACTGCGGTCCATCACCACCCCCGGCGACCCGAGCATCGTGTCCAGCTCCCACCGGACTGTTGAGGGAACACTACGTTCGAGGTATCGCCGAAGTCCCGCGGTGAGTTTTTCCGGATCCTGATCCGGCACCAGCCGCATCGACAGCTTCGCCATGGCCCGTGCCGGGAGCACGGTCTTCGAACCCTCGCCCGTGAACCCCGACACCATGCCATTGACCTCGAGCGTCGGCCGCGCACCCACACGTTCGTTGGGCGTGTACCCGTCCTCACCCCACAGCCCCGGCGCCCCCGAGGCACCCAGGAAGTGTTTCTCA
>CAZJJT010000883.1:355-1596 GCA_964546395.1 uncultured Fibrobacterota bacterium | reverse complement strand
GAGCAGTTGTGCTACCTCACGCGACACCTGGCGGCGACAGCCGCCGACCCCCTGCCCGCAACCACGGTGTACAGACCCGGTGACAGGAAGCTCATATCCAGACTCGTTGCGCCCGGAGCGGCCGACGATTTCAGCACGCAGGCTCCCGACAGCGAGTACACCCGAAGCGAGATGGCGCTGCCCAGTTCGTTGGCGACCCACACCGAGGTGCCGCGCGGCAGAAGCGTGACACCCTCACGCGGCGTGCGCGGGACCGCGGCAGCCTGCCGTACCGGCACCTGGCCCTGGGTGGGATACAGTTCCACCCCATCCTGTGTCACCAGTGTCACCCCGCCCGTGTTGTACTCCACGAGCACCGGGGCGCCCAGCGGCGCCGCGGTCGCCATGGCCGTGCGGCCGTGGGGTGTGGTGATGAGCAGGGTCAGCGGTTCGTTGTAATAGCTGTTGTCAACCATCGGTGAGGGGTTCACCTCGGCTGACGTGTTGAACTGGATCTCCATCGTAGTGGCATCCTCCGACACCACGCTCACCGTGTACGTCTCGCGCTCCATCATGTACTTGGTCACCCGCTGCACGGTCTCTACCCACAACTCGCCCGCGTCCACCTTCGAGCGAAGGTAGTCCAGGATTGTCACCCAGTCGCCGTACCCGACAGGACTCCACGAAACCAGTTCGCCGATATTATGGAATTCATAGTTGAGATGGCCGCCGTTGTCGATTGCGCACTGGACACGGGTCTGGAGTTGGGTGATCTCACTGGGTCCACTGTTCAGCCAGATCACGTAGGTGGTCACGAACGGGTCGTAGACACCGGGGTTGACCCCCGGGCAGGCGGGGACCGAGACCCCGCGATCCATCCGAGCCCCGATGAACTTCTGGTGCTTCATGTAGTTCACCATGCTGTCGTGCATCAGGGGCTGTGGCTCCAGAGGTGTGTAGAATGGCCCATTCTTAATCATGCTGTCACTCCACATGCCGCCGTGGTCACCGAAGAACAGGCACTCGTTGGCTGGCACCGCTGCTTCGATATGCGCCTGGCTCGTGTCGAGGATGAGCGCCAGCGTGTCCTGCGTCTTCAGGTGCCACGTATGATCGTAGGAGTGCGAGACCAGCTGATGGCCATGGGGGACCAGTCTGGTGTTGGCGAAGTCCCAGTAGCGCTGCCTGCAGGAAGCGTCACATGCGGCCCAGTTCGACACGGTGGTGAAACCCATGTGGATGCCGCCCATCCCGAACACCTC
>CAZJJT010000883.1:0-345 GCA_964546395.1 uncultured Fibrobacterota bacterium | reverse complement strand
TCGTGTCGATCGTCTCGAGGTGGCCGTAGTACTGGCAGGCGTAGTCATCACCAAGCATCGAGTACGCCCCACCCGCGTTGTTTTTCCACTGCGCGATCTCCACCGTGCCGGTCTGCGCAAAGCTCCCCACGACCAGCAGACACACCCCACACACCAGCAGCGAAGCAGCAGGAAGTATCCGTGACATATTCGTTGCTCCCTTCTCAGTTCATTTTACCACGTATCTACGAACATAGCCAGAGTCGGCAGGGATCTGGTTGGCCAATGATGCTTCAGATGAGCTAATTATTATGATATTGTAGAAATGGCAGATGCCGCTCCCAACGGCACTGCTCGACCGCTTCG
>CAZJJT010000882.1:0-1598 GCA_964546395.1 uncultured Fibrobacterota bacterium | reverse complement strand
GCCATGTGCGGCTTGGGGGGCCGCAGCTCGGCCCGGGCCGTGGGATCGTATGGGGAGCGTGCGAAGGTACCCGAGGGAGAGCGGGTCGTGCTCGACACAGTCGACACGACCGCACGGCTCGAATGGTACCTCCTCGCCAACGCCCAGAACTTCCGCGAAGCATTCGTGGACCAGGGGGGAGTCCGCCGCTGGGAGTTCAGGTGCACGTTCCGGAGTGCCCGTGGCCCGTTCTCCGACCACGAATTCTACCGCTTCGCCGCAGCTGCGTATGCGCCGTTCGAGCAGGTGGAACCGTCCCTGCTCGACCCGGACCACTGCGGGATTCGCGCTGCTCCCCGCAGCGTTCTTGTCCTTGGCGCATCGATGGTGGACGGGCGCACCGAGATCGACCTGTACAACTGCTCCCCCCGGCCGCATCAACCCGTGCTGAGCGGACCGCTGGTACGAGGCCGGACGGTCGCCTGTGCCGACATGCTGGGCAGACCAGCAAAGGTCCGCGCCCTGAAGGTGCACGGAAGGTCGTACGCAAAAGCAGTCATCGAAATGAAGGCCCGTGCAAAACGTGGCACAACACCGCGCAGCAGGAACAGCAGGAAGAGAGGACCATGATGGGTGCGCTTGACAATCTTCACGTTGCCTACATCGGTGACTGGGTGTTCTACTCCGGTCCCAACTTCATCGAAAGCCCCTTCGAGAACATGGCGAAGGATTGCCACCTGCGGTTCCTGGGCAAGCCGGTTACCGATGCGCTCGAAGCCGCCGGCGCTGCGGTGGAGTCGTACAGCAACTGGCAACTGTACCACTTCAGCCCCGAGGAGTGGACATCGCTGCTCGACCGCTGTGATGCGGTTTTCGTGAGTGACGTGGAAGCGCGCTGTTTCCACCTTGGACCGTCGTTTTTCGAGCGCAGCAACTACGGCAAGACCATACTCACCTTCCCGGACCGGCTCAAACAACTCACCCGCGCTGTCGAAAGCGGCAAGGGCCTTGTCTACATGGGCGGCTGGCTCGGGTTCTCGGGCTACCTCGGCAAGGGGGGCTGGCGACGCGCGCCGGTTGCCGACTGGATGCCGTTTGAGTGCCTGGAGGGTGAGGATTTGGTCGAGAGTTCCGAGGGATTCGGCGTGCAGGCGGTTGAGCCCGACCACCCGTTGCTGAAGGGGCTCCCCGACGCATCGACCATTCCGCCCGTCCTCGGATACAACGAGTTCATCCCGCGCCCGTCGTTCAAGACACTCTGGTCTGTCAACGGCGGCACACACCCGCTGCTTGGCGTGTCGGAGCACGGCAGGGGCCGGATGGTGACCTACGGGTCGGACCCGGTGCCGCACTGGGGCGTGAACCTGATGCTGTGGGAAGGGTATACTCGGTTGTGGCAGAATATGGCGGCCTGGGCGGCGAACAAGATCTAGTGTTGCGTATGTTGGGAGCCTTCGGCCGGGTAGGGCGCCAGCGGGCCAAGGGCCCGGTGCTTGGCGGGCCGGCATAGTGGTATGCGGGGTTCTGTTGGCCCCCACCCGTGATCGTTCGCCGCACGACCACCTCCCAACAGACATGAGTACTCCAATGGTCGATCTTCAGATGAGACGCGGGCACTT
>CAZJJT010000881.1:0-1598 GCA_964546395.1 uncultured Fibrobacterota bacterium | reverse complement strand
GCAGCGAACGGCTCGTGAACCGATCGAACGCCACAAAGAACTCCAGCGTGCGGTCGGTTGTGTACACCGCTCGTCCGCTGAGTCCCGGAATCGGGAAGAAACAGGCTCCCGGGCGGAGTTGCCAGGCGTTGTTGAGCTCGTCAGTGAATGTGCCCTTGCCGCGGAGTACAATGTTCACGGCCAGCGGTGTGTTGCTGCCGGCCACAACGGGTTCACTTTCGGCGCCGTGTTCCTTGATTTCGGCTCGTATCCAGCCATGCCGGTGCCCGAGGCGCAGTTGGCGCTGCTCGGCGCGAGGGAGCAGTCCACGGAGCCACGTTTCAAGCTGCTTTGGCATAGCCGACCAGAAAACCCATGCAATAGATCCAGATAGCTCATCCCCGCAGGGGGCATCTATAAATACATTGACGGGTGACGAGCCAACAGGAGGCAGCACATGAACGTCGTATTCATCATGACCGACACCCAGAACACCGGCAGTGTTTCAGCGTACGGCGCTGGGCCGGGCCGCACGCCCCACATAGATGCCCTCTGCAGCCGCGGCGTCCGATTCGACAAGGCCTATACTGCCTGCCCGCTGTGTACCCCGGCGCGCGGGTCAATCTTCAGTGGCATGGTTCCCGCTGCCAATGGCGCAACCTACAACGATGCGACACCCTTCCTTGACGTGCCGCTCATGGGGACGCTCTTCGCCGACAAGGGGTATCGGGTCGGTTACACCGGCAAGTGGCACCTCGACGGTGGGTTCTACAATGGCTATGGCCGCGCCTGTGGTGGATTCCCTCAGCAGTGGTGGTACGACGGTGCCTGCTTCAGAGAGGATATCGGTGACGGAGTGCTCGCAAAGACCAAGGGCTTTGGCGGGCTCCCGTTCGAGGAGAAGTTGCGGGTTGCACCGCGTGCAGAGGACACCTGGGCCTGGCGCGTTGCGGACAGAGCGCTGGGTTTCCTGTCGACAAGTGACGATACACCGTTCGTACTGTCGGTGTCGTTCGATGAACCACACGGACCATACGTGTGTCCGCGTGAGTACCTCGAAGCAGTCGGTGTCGACGATATCCCCATGCGTGCCAATTTCAATGCCCCACTCGATGGCAAGCCGCGCAACCAGCAGTGGATTGCCGAAGGGCACCACACGACGCCCGAAGATGTCCGGAGGTACCTGCAATACTACCTGGCCTGCAACGCCTTCGTCGACTCACAGATTGGCCGCGTTCTTGATGCGATAGATTACGGCAACACCGTGGTGATATTCACTTCGGACCATGGTGAGATGATGGCCTCGCATGGGCTGTGGAGCAAGGGTCCAGAGATGTACGATGAGATAACGCGGATCCCGTTCGTTGTGGCGGCGCCGGGTGTTCCAGCGGGAGTGAGTTCGAGCCTGGCCAGCCACCTGGACATCATGCCGACCATGTTCGATCTCCTCGGCGAGGAGACCCCGGCATATCTCCACGGCAGGAGCCTTGTCCCGGTGCTCGAGAGCGGTGCAGCCACGGTCAACGATGTCGTGCCCATCAGCTACACCCGCTTCGGCAGTTCATGGCAGTCGAAGCGCAGCGGGGAGCACCGAAGTGACCCGAAGAGCTGGTACCCCA
>CAZJJT010000880.1:0-1603 GCA_964546395.1 uncultured Fibrobacterota bacterium | reverse complement strand
GCCTCGCGCTTCTTCCTCGAGATACGCGCCCTCGCCAAGCTCAACCATCCCAATGCAGTCACCATCTTCGACTGCGGGCGCGTGGGACGGAAGTACTATTTCGCGATGGAGTTCGTGCGCGGCGGCTCCCTCACCGACTATGTCACCTCGCGCACCATGCTCTCGGAGCGTGAAGCACTCCGGATTATCCGCGACACCGCCCGCGGGTTGGCCCACGCACACGACATGAATATTACGCACCGCGATGTCAAACCCGACAACGTGCTTCTGGATGAACGCGGGACACCGAAGCTTACCGATTTCGGGCTGGTGATGCACCATGATGCAGACCACATGACGCTGACTCAGGAAGGCATGATGGTGGGCTCGTACTACTATGTGTCGCCGGAACAGCTCGACGGGCTGCGGGATATTGACGGCCGGGCGGACATCTACTCGCTCGGCGCCACGCTCTACTTCGCGCTCACCGGCCGCACCGCGTTCACCGGCAGAAGCCCGCAGGAAATTGTCGCGCAGACCCTCGCCGGCGACTGGACCTCGCCGCGACGGTTCAACCACTCGGTGTCGGGCCGGACCGAGCGGTTCCTGCGGCGCATGATGGCGCGGCAGCGCGACAAGCGTATCACCACCATGGAAGAGGTGATCTCGGGCATCGACGCGCTTCTGAAACCGGGCCGCCTGCACCGCGCGCTGCTGAGACTCGGCACCGCAATAGGGCTCTTTGCCGCGGGCATGCTCGCCGAGCATTGGTTTCGCATCCTCGCCCGGTTCTGAACCTGCCGGGACACTCACACAGTCGCTATCGGGACCGGAACTGCCGCCAATGACACACGCTCATCCACTGCCCGGCAGACCTGCGCCCCTGGGAGCCACCTCGGACGGCGAAGGGACCAACTTCGCCATCTTCTCCGAGCACGCCGAACAGGTGGAACTGCTCCTGTTTGCCGACGCCGAGCACCACACTCCCTCGCGCACCATCGTGCTCTCCGAACACACCGAGTTTGTCTGGCACTGCTACGTACCGGGCGTACGGCCCGGACAGCTGTACGCGTACCGCGTGGACGGACCGTACGAGCCCGAGCGGGGCCACCGGTTCAACCACCACAAACTGCTGATAGACCCCTACGCGGTTGCACTGAGCGGCAGCCACCGCTGGGACGACAGCCTGATGGGCTACGGCGTGGATGACCCCGATGGCGATCTGTCGCTCAGCACGAGCGACTCGGCGCGGCACGTGCCGCGCTGTGTGGTAGGCGGCGCAGACTACGACTGGCAGGGCGATGCCCCCCCGCGCCGCCCGTGGAACGAGACCGTGCTCTATGAAGCGCATGTCAAGGGGCTCACGATGCTGCACCCGCAAGTCCCGGAGCACCTTCGCGGGACATTCGCGGGAGCGGCCAGCCCCGCGGTTATCGAGCACCTGCAGGCACTCGGGATCACCGCAATCCAGTTCCTCCCGGTCCAGCAGCACTGTCTCGACCGCTCGCTCGGCTCACGCGGCCTCCCCAACTACTGGGGGTACAACACCATCGGGTTCTTCGCCCCCGACTCGCGGTACGCCTCGGGCGGCACGCTGGGCCAGCAGCTCAACGAGTTCCGCGAC
>CAZJJT010000879.1:0-1614 GCA_964546395.1 uncultured Fibrobacterota bacterium | reverse complement strand
TGGTGTTCAAGTCCGAATTCGAGCAGGAGGTGTCGATCTACACTGGAGGGTTCCGTTGGATGGAAGCTACCGCGGTGAACCGCGCCACCAGCAACCCGTTCCACGCCAGTGGGCACTGGCAGGACCGCAAGCAGAAGAGCGATCCCGAGCAATACGAACCGGTCTGCTACGAGTACCAGATCCTGCTGAGCAACCACATGCACCAGGACTACTGGGTGAACGTACCGCACACGGCCGACGACGATTACTTCACGCAGCTCGCTACACTCATCCGCAACACTCTCGATCCCTCGCTGAAGTGCTATGTCGAGTGGGGCAACGAGATCTGGAACGACGCCGGCGGGTTCGAGGGAGGCCCGTGGGCAATCGCCAGGGCCAATGAACTGTGGGGCGTGGACAACAACACCATACATTCGCGCGCCAAGTACACCACGTACCGCTCGCTGCAGATGTTCGTGAAGTTCGAAGAGGTGTTCGGCGCTCAGTCGGCAACCAGGCTGGTGAAGGTGCTCGGGGGGTGGGTGGGGCATGACTACGCCGAGGAACAGATGGCTGCCCTGACCAGTGCGCAGACCAACCCGAATGCCATGCGTGCGGACGCGTATGCGCTTGCACCGTATATCGGGGGCGCGGATGGTGCCGGTCCTGCCATTCTGCAGGAGATGACGGCTGACCTGGCGAGCTATGTGGCCGCCGGGGGGCGATTCAGAACAGTTAAGAGCCTGGTGACCGCGCAGGGGATGAACATGATCGCCTACGAGTGCGGACTACACGTGACCAACAACTCCGAAGCACTGGTGGCCAACCCGGGCATCTACCAGTGGATCAAATCCTACTACGACACCATGTCGCAGCATTACAGCGTCATGTTCCACTACAACCACGTCGGCGATCCGCCGTGGGGCGCAAAGCTCTACATCGGCCAACCCGAATCCGAGGCGCACGTGTACCGGGCACTGCGGGATTGGATTGCTGAGAACCCGCTCGCGACCCCGGCCGCGATGCATATCGCTGCTCCACCGACACGTCCACGGGCGACTGCATACGTAGGCGGCGTGGGCGTGCAGCACAGTGCTGGACCGGTCGCGGCGTTCATGCTGGACGGTGCGATGCGGAGCGCGGCGGTCCCCACGAGCGTTGGCACCTATGCCCCCGGGTTCTACATTGCGTGGCGAAGGGAGTGAACACATGCGGGTACACACGGGTTGCGGCATGCTGTTGTTGTCTGCGTGCGTGTCCCTTGCCCTGACAGTCAATGGGGCAATCGAGTACCAGACCATCGAGGGGCTTGGCGGGTTCGGCGCGAAGTGCGAGTGGTGGATGGGTGGTCCTTACACCGACGCGACCTTCGTGGACCGCATGATCAACGATCTTGGCGTGACCATGCTGCGCACCGAGTACGAGCCGCCCGGTGAGGGTGGCCAGAGCTTCACGGGCAAGATGGCGCCGTACCTTCAGGCGATGAAGGCCAAGGCAGACCAGGCAGGTGAGCCGCTCCGGTTCATCGCGACCTACTGGTCGCCCCCAAGCGCCATGAAAGACAACGGAACGCTGAACAACGGCGGTACACTCCTCGCCAGTCAGTACGCCGCGTTCGCCCAGTACGCGGTTTCG
>CAZJJT010000878.1:0-1619 GCA_964546395.1 uncultured Fibrobacterota bacterium | reverse complement strand
GGACAATCAGGAAGGGCGCGGTCGCCCTCGAGGCCGCCGGGACAATCCACACCGACCTCGCCCGCGGCTTCATCCGCGCCGAGTGTTTCCTCTACGACGACCTGATTCGACTCGGCTCAGAGAAAGCAGTGAAAGAGCAGGGCCTGCTGCGCCTCGAAGGCAAGGAGTACGTGGTCCGCGACGGTGAGATACTGCACGTGAGATTTAACGTGTGATTGGTGATGTATGACGGAAGACTGAACAGCAACTGACCAGGCCGACTCGCACCCCCAATCTCCAATCGGCAATCGTCAATCCACGATATTGACCGGCACTCCGCCCTGTTCCTCCAGCCGCGCCAGGTGCTCATCGTAGTCCCGCTTCATCCGCCGGTGCATGAACACGATCAGCATCGACCGCGCGCGACTCATTCCCAGGTAGTTGAGCCCGTCCGCCCATGGTTCGCCGATACGGTCGATGCCGAGCAGGACAACCGCCCGGTTCTCCAGGCCGCGAAATGACTGTATCGAGGCGTAGCCGATCTTGCCCGACTCCAGCGGAAACGTACTGTCAGGCCCGAGTTCCACCAGTGGAGCGCGCGCCCGAAGCTCCCGCAGTCCGTCACGAAGGTACAGCTGCCCGCCCGGGTACAACACCGTGATCTCCTCCGGCGCCAGCCCCTCTTTCAGCAGCACGTTGAGCACCTTCTTGAGATCGACCAGTTGCCCCTCGGGGTCGTCGTACCACCGGAACTTCACCTTCTCGCCCTCCACGGCCCCGCCCGCCACCGGGAAGCCGGTCGCGGCGGCGGTCTGCAGCGCGATATTCTTCGTGGAGCGGCAGTTGACCCGCACCTGCAGCTCAACCGGCAGAAACGACTTCAGGTGGTCGAGCACTTCGTGCGCGAAGCCCTCTCCCAGGTCCGCCTTCACGCTGTCATCGTAGAACACGTACCACGACCCGCATTCAAATCCGCCTTTCAGCGCGTAGTCCAGCGCGAACAGCGAATCGCCGCTGAGCACGTCGTTGCCCTGGTCAATCACCAGCGCGTCGTATTTCACCACCCCTGTCTCGTTCACCGCCTTGAGGAAATACGGGTAGTACACCCCGGCCGTACTCGACTTGCGCACTTCGGCGGCAAACTCCGAGGCGAGCGAACTGCTCCTGATTGTCGCGAACAGGTAGTTGTGCAGCGCGTTCGCATCCACCATCCCCCGGTACACCGGCTGACTCACCACGCCCGAGAGGAAACTGCCCAGGATACTGTTCTGGCACAACAGCAGCGTGCGCCTGCCGCGACTGGCGAGCCGGCGCGCCTGCTCCAGCGCCAGAAATGTCTTGCCCGTGCCCGCCGGGCCGCCAACCAGCCCGCGGTCATTCTCGGTCATCAGGTCGAGCGCCCGGCACTGCTCGGCGGTGAACCAGACCAGGTCGCGCGCGCCCGGTGACAGCACCGAGCCCAGCGGCGGCGCCATCTCGAAACTCGCGCGCAGGTAGCGCTCGAAGCGGTCGATCGTGTCCTGGTCGAGCTGGCGCTTGCCCGGTTTGCTCCGTGCCCAGTACGCCGCCAGCCGCTCCACGTAGCCCTCAATCGGCGAGAGACGGTCGATGCCCTGGTACACGACATCCGGGTCCCAGTC
>CAZJJT010000877.1:0-1620 GCA_964546395.1 uncultured Fibrobacterota bacterium | reverse complement strand
GCTCAGCCGCCTCGCGGATTGCACGCCCAACGGGCATGTTCGGGCGGGGCGCGGCCCGCAACAGTGTCGCTGCTGCTGAGTGTTGTGTGCTCATCGTACTCCTCCAAACGCGTAACCCGGGGGGCCCGAAAGCCCCCCGCGCTCGCTTACTCACCTACGATGCACTCGTGGAGGAGTCGGCTGCCGGTGTGCTGCTGCCGGAGGACTTCTCTGCGCTGCCACTGCCCGAACGCTTGCGACGGGCAAAGTCGCTCGCGTACGCTGCCGCCTTCTGCGGGTCGCTGTAGAACACGTACTTGCCGCAATCACGGATAGTGTCAACAACACCCTTCAGGAGTGTGTAGGCGCGGTCGCGCTCCTCGCGCAGACCCTTCTCATCGGCAGTCGTACGCGACGCTGCCACGATGGCACGGGCGCGCTGCGTGCGCTCGTCGATCGCGTCGAGCAGTACCATGTCGAAGTTGATCCGCTTGAAATCATCGGGATTCTCGCGGACCATGTGCACCATGTGCTCAGTGTCCAGGAGTTGGTCGCTCTGACGACTGCCGTTCGCAATCTGCGCCATCAACGCCATCGCAGCGGGCTTGTCACGAAGTGCGTAGCGGATACTGTTGCCGAGCATCCCACGGTCGTCGTGCAGCTGCAGCATCGTCTGCTCGAGTAGTGAACGCTGGCTGGCGCTCTGCACCAGTGACTCGGCCAGAACCTGGCTGAGATAGACGAATGCACCCGCGTAGGCCGGGATCGACTGCACCACCGAGAAATCGAGGTTGGCCTTCTCCAGTTGCACACGGTCGACAATCGCCTGCGCACCAACATCAAACGCCTCCTGTGTCACCACGTCCACCGGAGCACTGGGTGACAGTACCTTCCCCCTGGGAACCGCATCGATATGCGGTTTGAGGTTCTCGTAGTCGGCCTTGTACGAACGGGCCGGGCCAATCAGCTGGTTCATTGCCTCTGCAATGGTTGTCACTGTCGCTTCCTGCGTTGCCATCGTATTGCTCCTTTGTGTTCTGGGAGGCAGGGGGGCAACTCTCAGGAGCTGGAGGTATCCTGCTCCCGCCGCCCCACACGCCACACTCCCCGTTTGTCACTCTGCATTGCGCATTCCTCATTCGCTACTCCCCAATCACGATACCAGTCCCCCAGTACCGACTGCTGGTGTCTGTGTCGATCCCTCCCCTTCTACGCAACCACCCATCGCGTCGTTGCCGTTCACTTCGTCCTTCGTCCTTCGTCCTTCGCCCTTCGCCCTTTGCCACGTCTTATCTTTCCGCCTCGGAGCACGAAACATACCGGGGTTGTGTCAGCGTCTGTGCGACAAAATCCTGACTATTCGCATTTTGTTCGGGTGTATCCGTGACCAACCACTTCGCTTTCCTCGATAGAACGGTCCGTGTACTCGTTGTCGACCCGCGTCGCCACGCGCTGGACCAGCTCTGCGAGATCCTTGCGGAGTGGACCGTATTCGACGTCAGTACGGCAAGTTCGCCCCAGCAGGCCCGGCGTCTCCTCGCCAACTCACCACGCACCCACGTCTGTCTCTACAACCCCCGCGTCTGCCGCATCCCCGCCGAGTGCCTCGAGCCGCTCAGCACTCACACCCACAACACCTGC
>CAZJJT010000876.1:0-1638 GCA_964546395.1 uncultured Fibrobacterota bacterium | reverse complement strand
CAGCGAATCCGGACTGGACGGCAAGAGCAACGACAACGGCAGCGGTCAGCAGTTTCGGCTTCACGGTATCCCCTTGGTTGGCATGTCCCCTGCCTACTAGGGTAGCCCCACACCGCCTGTCATACCCCTGGTAGTGTACCACGAAGTACATTTTACCCATAGCGCTATAGTGCATGGAGGGATGTATGGGGTACCGGGCGGCCAGCCGACGCGCAGAGGAACACCTCAACTCGCTGCTCGGCAGCACAGTTGGCACGCCGGGCACTGCCTTGCCGGGCGTGAGAGCACTGGCCCGCCAGGCTGGCGTGTCGATGGTGACCATGTGCAGGACGTTGGCGCGGGCACGTGATGCGGGGCTGGTGGTTGCCGAGCCAGGCAGGGGCACGTTCGTTGCGCCGGGACCGCTGCGGCCGCTGTCGGCCGGACCTCACCGTCATCCGCCGGTGCAGCTCAAGTGCCAGCGCGTCGCGACGGTCCTTCGCCGCGACATCCTCAGCCAGGCATTCGCACGCGACCGCCCGCTTCCCTCTGCCAAGGAGCTTGCGCTGCGCTACGCGGTCAGTGTCGCCACCATGCGCAAGGTGTGCCGGCACCTGGTTGACACAGGAGAACTGCACC
This sequence comes from uncultured Fibrobacterota bacterium, assembly GCA_964546395.1. GTDB lineage: Bacteria > Fibrobacterota > Chitinivibrionia > Chitinivibrionales > CAZJJT01 > CAZJJT01. Next base: position 1,020 of record CAZJJT010000876.1, on the reverse strand, counting down.
CGGCCACCGATGGTTTGCGCGCAGGCTACGGCAGAGGCCCGCGCATGAACGCATCGCTGTGCATGGTACTCCAGGGCATCCGCTACAACCCCTTCGAGACGCTCCCCGAGCGTGATCGTTCACTGCTTCGCTCGATGGCCGACGAGTGCCGCAGTCGCGGGGTGTACCTTGACTTTGCCCTCGTGCAGTACGATCCGAAAGGTGTCATGTGGCCTGAGCGCCCGTTCGTGTCATACGCGCGGCTGCGGCCAGGTACGACGTTTCTGGGGTTCGTGGTGCTGTCGCTGGCCATTGACCGACCGAACATCCGTGCCCTTGCAGGTGAGTGCAGCGGCCTCGGACACCCGGTGGTGGTTCTCGACGAGACCGGTGAGACCTGGCCTGGTGACCTGGGAGGGCTGCGCCGGGCGGCGGTGGTGCGCTTCGCCACCGGCGGGGCGCCAGGGCTGGCGGTCGGGCGCTACCTGCGCGACCTGGGCCATCGCAGCATACGCTTTCTTCACGAGGATGTCCCGCGTGTATGGAGCGCGGCGCGACTCGAGGGTCTGCAGGAGAGCTTCGCCGAGGCCGGAATTGCGGCGGACATCAGAAGTGTGACCGCGCGCAGGGAGATGCCGCCCGACCAGGGCCCGGGCGACTTCTACGGCAGCAACCCGGCGGCGGGCATGCGCACGGACGCGAGGCGGGCGGCCATGGAACGGGCCCTGGAGCGCATGACCGTCCCCCTGACAGTGCGGTGGTGGGAGGAGATGCAGGAGCGGTCGCTCAGCCAGGTGCTTTCGCGACTGCTGCGTGACCCCGACGCAACGGCATGGGTAATCGATTCGGGCATGCACGCAATCCGCTGCCTGCGCTACCTCGCTCAGCGCAAGACACGCATCCCCCAGGACCTCTCGGTTGTCACCTTCGACAACCCGGCCGAGGTGCAGTTCGGCGGATGCACCAGTTACGATTTCGACCTGCAGGCGGTGGCCCGTGCAGTGCTCGACACTGTCACCGACCTGCCGCGGAATGGTCGGG
>CAZJJT010000875.1:1057-1646 GCA_964546395.1 uncultured Fibrobacterota bacterium | reverse complement strand
GTCGCCCGCACATCCACGAACCCATCCACCACCACGGGACCACGCCCGTCTCGCTGCACACTGAGTGGCTTGGGGTGGAGCAGGAAGTCAATCATGGCGCGGATTACCAGCGATACATTGAAGTTGTAGCTTGTCAGTCCCAGCATCGCGCCTTCCTCTGTGTCATCAAAACCCACCAGGCTGAGTGTGCCCGGCACATCTATACCGCGCAAGCCGAGAAACTCGAGTGCCCTGACAGCGGCACTGTCGTTGTAGGCAACCCACGCGGTGATGTCCGGGCACGCCAAGGCCGCCTCGAACGCCTGCTCGACATAGAGGTGCGCGTACTCCTCACGGTACATCATGTCCATGCGCGCGCCGTACCGTTGTGCCATGCGGTGCAGGACTTGGGCGGACATGCCTCCGCCGCCCCTGGATCTGAGCAGCAGGTGCTCGAACGCGCCCCCCGGTGGTGGCGGTGCGGCAGGAACCGGGAACGTGAACTGGGAGAGAGAGGTACCGGAGGAAGCGCCCGCGAACACATGCTGGAGTCCTCGCAGCCGCTGTGGCTCGGCATCCTCGGCGGCAATGTAGGCCACATGCCGGTGTC
>CAZJJT010000875.1:0-1047 GCA_964546395.1 uncultured Fibrobacterota bacterium | reverse complement strand
CCGATACCGGACCTGTTCTATACAGAGCTGCTGCCAGCCATCGATGATATGGCCGAGCTCAAGCTCACCCTGTTCATGTTCTGGCTGCTGAACCGGCAGCGGGGCTATCCCCGATACATGCCGGTGTCCGAGCTGGTAGAGGTAGCGACCAACCGCCATCCCGCATTCAGGGGTGACACCGATTGTGTAGTGGCGCACGAGCGAACCAGTGCGGAGCAGACTCCCGAGGTCATGCTCACCAATCACATCGAGGACCGCAACCGGCTTGCGGTAGCGCTCGAGGTCGGCGACGAAGTGCGGCATGCCCAGCAGTGACAGTCCCTGGTTCCACACCATGAACCCCAGTGACGCGTCGGCCTGCGCCGGTGCAAGTGTCAGACGCCAGCTGTTGTCAGGACCATGAAAGTCGGTCCCAACTGCACGATAGTTGATGATATCGACGCCCACACCGGCATAGCCGGCCTCACGGAGAAGAGCCTGAAGCTGCTCGCGCCGCCGGGGCGGAAGGGCGCCAATAGAAGACACTCCCTCGGGACCACGAAGAACGAGGGTCAGCGTGTTCCGCGTGGACGAAGCGGGGCCAGGGGCAGCGCGGTACCGTCTCCCCCACAGCTGCACTTCTCCGTCTTCTGCCATCGACTGCAGTGCCCGGCGCAGCGGCCGGTAGCTCACGCCCAGGCGTGCAGATAGTTCCTTGAAGGGTGGCAGAATTTCGCCCGGATGGTGCTCCCTGACCAGCCGCTCCACGGCCAGCCGCACCAACTGCTCCTGCGTAGGCCGTGGCCGTTCGGCCGTCGGGGGCTCTGCGGCTGGTGACACGTGGCCAGGCACGGCGAAGATGCCCGCGCGCCTCCTGGCGACGGTTTCTCCTCGCGCACATGTCTCAGCCACTGCCTTCTGCATGGTCTTGTCCGAGACACCTGCGTGACGGGCGAGCTCGAGTGTTGTCGGCAGACGCAGACTGGCGCTCCGAATCGCTCTGGCGATCGCGGCCTGCAGATGGCTTCGTGCCTGCTTGAGGGCCTTGCTGGCTGCTTCGGTCTCCAC
>CAZJJT010000874.1:0-1656 GCA_964546395.1 uncultured Fibrobacterota bacterium | reverse complement strand
TGGATGGGACCGCGTGGGCGGACCTTGGCACGGTCGACCTGCCGCTCAGCACCGGCCCGCTTGCTGCCACCACGCACTACCGGGCCGTGGTACATGACGGTGGGTGCGCTGACGTTTTCTCGACCGCTGCAATCGTCATGGTTTCCAATCCGGCCCAGCCCGGAGCGGTCCAGCGCGACACCACGATCGCCTCCGGTACCAGCCCCGGCACGTTGATACTCACCGGGTATTCCGGCACAATCGCGCGATGGGAACGGTCGATCGCACCGTTCTCGTCGTGGACACCGGTCACCAATGCGCAGGCGACCCACGCCCCCGGAGCTCTCACGCAGACAACCATGTACCGCGCGATCGTGCGTATCGACAACGTGGAATATCCGTCCCAACCCGCCACCGTGACCGTGATGACGGTGCGCGCGGGTTATGTCGACGGCGATACGTCGATTGCCGGCGGCAGCAGTCCGGGAACCCTGACACTGCGCGACTACGACGGGACAATCATACGCTGGGAGCAAAGTGTGTCCCCGTTCAGCGCATGGACCCCAATCGCGAACACCGCGGTCACCTGCGCGCCCGGCGCGCTTTCCCAGACCACGCGTTACCGCGCGGTCGTGCTGATACTCGGCACCGAGCACGCTTCACAATATGCCACGGTGAGTGTTGACGCAGTGACACTGCTGCAGCCAACACCGGTGCCTGACGGCGGCTCGTACGGGCAGCGCTCGCTGATCGTGCGGTTTGCCGCGATGGCGCAGGACAGCGTGGCCGATATCTACTACGTGGTCTGTCCGCAGCAGGTGCCCTGTCCCATGACCGATGCGGTGCTGTATCACGACAGCATCGTGCTTGACCTCTCGGGCGGCTCGCAGGCGCTGCGGTTCGAGGCGCGGCCGAAACCCGGGCGGGAGGGAGTCTACGCTCCGAGCGGTCTGGACTCGGCCTTGTACATCTACAGCCCGCGGGTCCTCGGTATCCCCGTTCCGCGCCCCGGCAGCAGCATACTCGCGGTCGACTCTGTCCTCGTGTTTTTCGAGAGCACCGACCAGAGCCCCTGCCGCCGCATCTACTACCGTGTGTGCGCCGACACGGCCAACTGTGTGCTCGACACGGCGACGGCGCAGGTCTACGATTCTACGACAGGTATCCTGATCGATATCTCCGCGGGGCAGGCCGCGATATCGTACCGCTCGGCGCCGCTTCCCGCTTGCGCAGGCGAGTATGAGCAGAGCCCGGCGGGACGGGCGGTGTATCTGTATCGGCCCGAGTATACGGTTGTCTGGTCGGCGTATTTCGACCGCGACGCCGACGGGCGTATCGATGCGGCGAGAGTGGGGTTCGACAAGGATGTTCTGCGTGTGCCGCAGAGCCTGGTTCTGACCCCACCCGCGGGCGGGACGGCAGTCACCGTGGCGCCGACCCAGATCATCTTGGGTCGCTCGCGGCGGGCGGACGCGAGTCGATTGTCCCGGCCGGGGCGGTCTGCGAAACACGTCCGGGGATCGGGCCGGGAACTCCGCGCTGCGAAAACGGCCCGGACAATTTCCGTATCGCGCTCGACCGATATGATTTTGTCTCGCATGGCGACGACGCCCTGGCGGGCGTTCTGCATGAGTCCGGCCCATGCGACCTTCTCCCCTTGTGGCATATTCTGCGGCG
>CAZJJT010000873.1:0-1656 GCA_964546395.1 uncultured Fibrobacterota bacterium | reverse complement strand
TCCTGGCCGGAAGTCCGGGTCCAGGAGAATGGTGAAGGGCGGTCCTATGGCACGCGAGAGCCTGAATCGTGGATGGTTGACAAAGAAGGCCGGCGCGGGGGCAGGGTCGATCGCCTTGTCCGTAGTGGGTGCGGCGGTTTTGGCGCTCGTGATGCCGGAGCTGGCGTCAGCGGCGTGTGGGCCGGCCACCCCGAACAATCCCTGCGTGTACTTACACCACTTTTCCGGGCCTGCTACGACAACCGGGAGTAGCCTTACCATTTCGTCTTTCGATATTCCTGCTTCGAGCGAATGTGCAAACCCCGCGTTGGTGGTGATGGTTTCGATGATGAAAGACTCCGGAAGTGTCAGTCAGCTATCTAGTGTCACCTGGACAGTTGGTGGCACCCCGCAGAATCTCTTTCAGTCTGTAACAAAAACGACTGATCCGATTAATGATAATGGCAGGAAGCGCATCGAGATATGGTATCGCCCGTCGCCGAATACGGGCACAGGTGGAACGATAACGGCAAGTGTGTCAGGTGGAAACAGTGCTGAGATGGTGGGTGGAGTTGTTCTCGCGTGCGGTGTAGATCAGAGTTCAGCCTTGATTGCGTCCACAGGGACAAACGGCCATAACGCCAACCCGCACACTACGCTCAATAGCGCAGTTGGTGCTCTCCTGCTCGACGTCGTCTCTGTGGATGGGGACATTTCCACCGTGACTCCTAACAACAGCGAAAGCTTGACTTGGGATGGCAACACAGGGACTTTGTCGTCGAATGTGCGTGGCGCTTCGGCGAACAAATCCTCGACAGCCTCCAGTGAGAACCCGGACTGGACGCTCAGTGCCACGACGTATTGGGTTATTGGCGCTCTGACCCTCAAACCCTGGACCCCCACCGCCGTCGGCCTCGAGTCTTTCGACGCACGGTCATACAACGGTGGCACGGTCCTCGCCTGGCACACCGGCTTTGAGGCGTCCAACCTCGGCTTCCGCCTTTATCGGGAGCGCGACGGCCAGAAGGTCGCGGTCGATCGGCGACTGATTCCCGGCTCGGCGCTCTCGTTCCGCGGTCAGTCACTGGCCGCGGGCTACTCGTACTCCTGGTGGGATCCGGAGGGTCGGGCGGGCGACCGCTACTGGCTGGAGGACGTGGAAATCGGCGGCGCCAGCCGCTGGCACGGTCCGTTCGAGGCTGCGGCGGCCACCGGACCCGCGCCGAGGGTCGCACGCTCCCGCACACTCGGCGAGGCCTCGCGAGCCGCGAGGCAGGTGCTGCTCAAGAGCCAGCGCGGGGCAGGTTTGCGCTCCTCCGGCGTGACGCGCGTTCTCGATGCCGGCACCGCAGGAATCACCGGCGCGGTGACGGCGCGGGGCGTGAGGGCGAGCGGCTTCGCGCGGCCGGTGGGCCTGGTGGACCGCTCCGGCAATACCCAGTGGCAGCTGGCCGGTTCGAGCAGCGCCGTCAAGATGGTTGTCGAGTCCCCGGGCTGGTACCAGGTGTCGTGGCAGGACCTGGCTGCCGCCGGGTTGAGCGTCGACGAGGCGAGCTCGCAGTATCTGCAGCTGTACGCCAACGGTGTGCAGCAGCCGCTGCTGGTGGACCCGCCGGCGGGCCCGCTGTCGCCGACCCCCTCGGGGGCGATCGAGTTCTACGGCGTGCCCGACGACAC
>CAZJJT010000872.1:0-1661 GCA_964546395.1 uncultured Fibrobacterota bacterium | reverse complement strand
GACGAGGCCTGGAAGCAGGTGCTGCTGCTGCAGTTCCACGACGTGCTTCCGGGGAGTTCCATCGCACGTGTGTACGCCGAGGCCGAGGCGAGCTATGCCGAGGTGCTGCGCCAGGCGGGCGGTGTTGCGATGGCGGCGCGGAGGAGGTTGGTGGGACGTTCGAAGAGCGGTGTGACCGTGTTCAATGCGCTGTCATGGGAACGCACCGGCCTCGTGGCGCTTCCCGCAGGAGTGAAAGGGCTCGTGGGCAGTGACGGCGAACGGGTACCGACCCAGCGCATCGGCCGCACGCACTACGCCGAACTCACGGCCCCCTCGTGCGGCTGGCGCGGGTACCGCAGTGCACCCGTGTCACGGACCAGGGCGAAGAGCGGTGTGAGAGCCACCCTGCGCCTGCTCGAGAACGACCTGCTGAAGGTGAGTTTCGACTCCGCGGGCGAGATCGAGAGCATAATCGACACGCAGAGCGGAAGGGAAATCGCCGCGGGCCCGTGCAACCGCTTCAGGATGTTCAGGGACGTGCCGACGTGGTTCGACGCGTGGGATATCGACAGCATGTACAAAGACACGCCGGTGGAGCTGGGGCGTGCGGCGAAGGTGGAAGTGGTGTCGCAGGGCGAGCTGGCCGGCGTGCTGCGTGTGACACGAATGCTGAACAACTCAAGGATGGTGCAGGAGATCGTGCTGCGACGCGGCAGCCGGCGCCTTGAGTTTCGCACGCGCGTCGACTGGCAGGAGAGCCACAAGCTGCTGAAGGTGTGTTTCCCCGTGCGGGTGCACGCCGATGAAGCGGTACACGAGATCCAGTTCGGACATATCCGGCGCCCAAACCACGCATCGAAGCAGTTCGACGCCGACCGGTTCGAGGTCTCCAACCACAAGTGGACCGCGCTTGCCGAGGAGCGTGGCGGTGCCGCGGTGCTCAACGACTGCAAGTACGGGGTGAACGTGGCCGGCAACAGCATCAACCTGACGCTGCTGCGCTCGCCGACCGCACCCGACCCCAGGGCTGACCGGGGAGTGCAGGAGTTCACCTACGCGTTCTACTGCTGGGACGGTCCGTTGTCGGAGTCGGGGCTGGTGCAGGAAGGGTACGAACTGAACGTGCCGATGGCGGTGGAGACGGGTTCTGCTGCAGCACACTCGCTGGTGTCGGTGGATGCGCCCAACGTGGTGGTGGAGACGGTGAAGCCGGCGGAGGATGGCAGCGGGGACATGGTGATACGGCTGTACGAGTCGATGCGGAGCGCGACGAGGTGCGGCTTGACACTCGGCGTGCCAGTGAGCAAGGCGGTGCAGACGGACATGCTGGAAAACGGGAGCGACCGGTTGGCGGTTACCGATAGCACGGTTGCGCTGACGTTCAGGCCGTTTGAGGTGAAGACGGTGAGGGTGGGAGTGGGGAAAGCAGGGAGATAGGACACAGGACATAGGACACAGGAGATAGGACACAGGAGATAGGACACAGGAGATAGGACACAGGAGATAGGATACAGAATCGAGGCGTTTTTTCTGTGTACTATGTCCTATCTACTGTGTCCCCCATCAGGAAGGGACCCCATGCAGCACGAGAAGATCATCACGAAGCGGATCCGTCAGACCATGGATGCGGTCAACGGGAAGTGGTACAGCGAGTACGAGGAACTGAACGCCGAGTACAT
>CAZJJT010000871.1:0-1674 GCA_964546395.1 uncultured Fibrobacterota bacterium | reverse complement strand
CAAGCACCACCAGCACATCATCGAGTATCGCTATCCGGCGGATTCCCCCTGTCAGTCCCGTGAACCCGATCCGGCGCTTCACCGCCCCGGTCTCGGCGTCGAGCACCGCAACGCTGTCCCCCACCATCACGAACACCGAGTCGCCCCGCATCACCGCCGCGCCGAATCCAGTCAGGTAGCGAAGGGGCAGGTTGCGCGTCCACAGAATCTCGCCGTTGTACGCGTTGCGCATGTAGAACGTGTTCATCCGGATCGGGTAGCCGTACCCGCCCGACCACAGCTTGCCCATGGTAAGAACACGGCCGTTGGCGACGTGGACCTCCGAGTTGTACGCGACATCGTGGTACGGCTTGCCCATCCACTGCGTAAGCAGCGGGTACTTGAGGGCGGTATCGCTCGACACGACGTTGTTGCCTGGACCGTGGTAGCGGTGCTCCCAGGAATCGGCACCGGCAAGTGCAGGCTTGGTGATACGTGCCCACACGCCGTGGCTGTCATCGGTCACCGACACTGAAGGCACGCCGAACCCGTTCGCCCAGGTCTGCAGCGTCGCTTGTGTCAGCCCGCCCGACTGGTTCCCCACAAACGCAGTACCGTGGTACGGCGTAAGCACACGCAGGATTTCTGCACGCGGGATGGTTGCCAGACCTGCGTCGGTGGCATCGGCGATCACCAGCAGGTCCGCATAGTTGTCCGCCAGGGGAATTGACGATACGGCCCCGTCCACCACGTAGAGCCTTCTGCCAAGCTGCCCGGCGGCATTGGCCCGCGTGCGCGATGCTGTCACGTCCCCGTCATCCTCGTCCATCGCCAGCACAACCATGCCGCTCTGCGACACGAGCGCTTCCGCCAGTGCACCGTCTCCGCAGCGCGGCACGCAGGCCATCCCCTTGGCCCGGCCGGTCAGGCTCAGCAGGTGAGCGGCGAGGGCATCAACCTGCGCCAGACCGGGGGTGACCATCGCGAGTGTACCCAAGATCACCGCAGCGCTCAGCACGCGTCCGACTCTACCCTGTGTCGACACCGTCATGTCTCTCCCCTCCTGTCGTTCATTCGTGTACCCTCACGGCAATGCCCACCCTCACCCCGGACCCGTCCGCACGGTACTCCACTGCGCGGCCTCGCAGGTCGAGTACGCGGGCGCCCTTCGGATACCCCATTCTGCCCACGAAAAAGCTGGCGGCGGGACCTGTGGTTCGCCCCCGTGTCGCATGTGCCGACCTTCGCACGGCGGCGCTGCTCCCGTACACCAACGCACCTGCGTCCACAGGTGCAACTGCCGATCTCGGGTTCCGGTTGTAATCCTCGAATACCGGTACTGATGTGCCCATCCCTCGCGCCGGGCTGGCCTCATCGAGAGCCAGGTAGCCTGCGCTGTCCGGATTGCGCGAGAGGAACAGCGGGTCTTCATTCAGCGCGTCGCTTTCGTGCCCAAGCGCGGTCCACTCAGCGAATGTCAGGTAGGCCCCGTCCACTGTGCACAGGTTCGCCTTGCCGGGCTTGTGGTACAGGTTGGACGCCATGTCCGGACTGCCGATAGTGCGCAGAACCATAAGCGTGCCCGGGCCGTTGTCGCCCGGGTGGTCCGACGAGGACACGTTGTTGCGGATGTGCCAGCCGATGAGCGGCCCTGTCAGTTGCAGGAACTCGCCGTTGCTCGCGGTGCGGCCGGTT
>CAZJJT010000870.1:0-1684 GCA_964546395.1 uncultured Fibrobacterota bacterium | reverse complement strand
CAGCACGCAACCAGCGGCCGCCTCGGTACGTGTTTCCGCAACTGCCACGCCGAACCACACGCTCCTGGTCGGCGTGCCCGAAGCCGGGGGGTTCGTGCTTGACATCTACGACGTGCGGGGTCGAAGGGTGCTGCACGAGTCGAGGACGGATGCCGGTGTTGGTTACCACGAGGTGCGCGTGTCCTCAGCGACGAGGCAAGCCGTTGGCGCGGGCCGCTATGTGGCAGTGCTCGCCACAGCAGGCAGGAGCATCCGCTGTCCCATCACGCTGACTCGGTAGGTGCGCAGTCGCCTCGCGCGCCCGTCGGTGCGTCCCGGTACATCTGCCAGAACAGGATCCACGGGTCGAGGCGGATGAGTTCCCCGTGGTCCACGACCGCGAACGCGAAATGACTGTGCTCGTGATCGCCAACCCAGACCCCGGCTCCTTCGGCATACTGCTGCCCTGCCGTGAGTGGCGTGTGCTCGGGCACGGTCAGTCGTACCATGTGGCAGGTGGCGAGTATCCAGAGTGACCCGTCGGCCCACCGTCGCAACCCGCGCCATCGGTTGTTGTTGTGGCCTGTCTCGACCGAGTTGTACAGGAACTGATCGCCGAGGGCGAGCGGCGCATACAGCGGCGTACCCTTTGGCTGGTTGATATCGAGTCCGCCATGGGCCGACGCGCCTTCGTACGCCCCCATCCAGCAGTCCTCCCCCCGGTAGCACTGCTCGATTCTCAGGCCGCCCTCGGGGAGCGGGCACCAGGGGTGAAGCGTCTCCGGGCAGATGCCACGCGAAGCGTCCTGCAGGGCCAGCCGGACCTGTCGTCGCGGCGGAAGCCTGTGTGAGCAGTTCTCCTGCAGGCGGCACGGCCCGTGCGTCTCGCGCATGAACTCGAAGATCGCATCGACTGCGTCAAGCCAGATTCGCACACCGCTCAGCGCCCACGGTTCGTAGAAACTCGCCTGCGTGCCGACCTCGCGCACCAGCCGCAATTCCTGTCCGTCAACACGCACGTCCGCCCAGAACCGGTACGTCGTTCTGCCGCCAAACGTCTCGACCCCCGGCGCCTCGAGATTCGTCTGCGTGATCTCCGCGCCGCTGCCGAGCACCTCAATGGGTACAGTCCGGCCGCCCTGCAGGGCAAACTCGAGCGTGTCACCGTGGTTCATCTCGATCGCGGTGAGTGTGTCTTTCGCGTGTCGTCTGAGTATCATCCTGGACTGAAACTATCACTTGCGCCATGAAGTATTGTGGGTGACCGGCAATGTACCCGGACAAGGGACAGCACATGGACCGCACCGTTCGTTACCGCCCAGACGCTCCCGCACCCAACCTGTACCTTTCGCCGGCAGAATGGGCGTCGCTGGGCGACAGGCTCGCCGACCCGTTCTTCCAGGTTGTCTACGACCGCGCTCTTCGGGAGCTGGAGTACCAGCTCGAACACCCGCAGGACAACGACCGATGGCGCTCACACCACCGCCGGGCCAAGGCGGTGATCCAGTACAGTGCCGTGGCCTGGCACATCGGTCACGACCGCCGGTGGCTCGACCTGGCACTCGGAACGCTCGACGAGTTGTGCGGCCGGGACTGGGCACCGACGCACTCGACCGGGATTCGTGAAGCCGACCTGCGGACCGGCGAGCTGATGTACGTGGTGGCATTCGCATTCGACGCGTTTCATGCGGAGTTGAGCGACAAG
>CAZJJT010000869.1:0-1705 GCA_964546395.1 uncultured Fibrobacterota bacterium | reverse complement strand
GAAGTGTCAAAGAACAACTCAAATATAGCATTACTTACGTGTCATACCACTAGCGTGAGAGTACGAAGCCGACGGTACAGGACGCCGGACCGGCCTCGAGACGGGCAACATAGGCGCCTGGCGATACGGCGGCCCCGGGGGAAGACTGCGCGCACCACTCTGCCTTTGCCCCGTCGTCCGCCCGGACGGTACCAAGGTGCGTGCCGGATACCGTGTAGATATGCACAACCCGGTGCGTGCCGGGCGAGGCGGGCGGTAGCCGGAACAGAACTGTGCCCTGTCGGCCCGCCGGGTTGGCGACGACTGCTATGCCGCGCCGTACCAACGCGTCGCGGGCCGTCGTGCGCACTGCCGAGACAACATCCCAGGCGACAGGCGTGCTCCAGGCCGAATGTGCTGCTGCACGCGCAGAACACGCGAACCCGATTGAGAGGATCACACAGAGTGCATGTCGCATCGCCCCCCCCTTCCTACGGTGACAGGTATCCGCTAGAAGTAGCGGCGTATCAGCAGGTACAGCCCTGCAGAGGTGGCCGCCGCGGCCGGGACCGTGAGTACCCACGACAGCACGATCTGCTTGACCACGCTCACATTCACCGCTTCGAGCCCGCGGGCGAACCCCACGCCCACCACGGCTCCCACCACGGTATGTGTGGTGGACACTGGAAGTCCGAGGACCGACGCGAGCAGGACAGTGGTAGCAGTGGAGAAACTGATGGTGAAACCGCGGGTATTGGTGATCTCGGTAATCTTCGTGCCTACCGTCTGGATGACGCGGTAGCCCCAGAACCAGGCGCCCAGAGCGATCCCGATACCACCGAACGCGAGGAGCCACCGCGGGAATTCGACTGCGCCACTCACCATGCCGGTCTGTACCACAACATAAATAGCGGCAATCGGCCCCACCGCGTTGGCCACGTCGTTCGACCCGTGCGCAAGGGCAACATAGCATGCCGTACCTATCTGGAGACGGCGGTAGACGCGTTCGACAAACGAGAAGTGCTTCTCTGCGTCGCCCTCATCGGCAGATGTGGCGAAGGCGCGCCGCTGGAGGCGGTCGATGACAAACCAGGCGCACAGTCCCGCCACAGCCGCAACCGGAAGGGATATGAGCGCGGCAACAGCAACCTGTGTGCGGTGCAGCACCTCGACGCAGAACATGACGCCCACCACGAGCACGGTCACCCCAACACTCACCGGGCCCGCCACCACAACGGCGCGTGCCGGTTTGTCGCGGTGGAGCACGGTCCACACGAAGAGTTTGAAGGCGGCGAACGCGATGACGCCGCCGAGCAGGGGCGACAGCACCCATGCGAGCGAGATGGTCAGGAGGCGGCCCCAGTTCACCGCATGGCTTCCGAGGGCCACCACGCCAAAGCCCGCCATGGCGCCCACGATGGAGTGGGTTGTTGACACGGGCATGCTGAACACAGTGGAGATGACAACCCAGATGACCGTCGCGATGAGAGCGGCGAAAGCTCCGGCCACCAGCATGTCGGGGTCGGTAATCAGGTTGGTGTCCACGATGCCCTTGCGGATTGTCTCGACCACGCTCCGACCGAACACATACGCGCCGAGGAACTCGAGTATGCCGGCTATCAGTACGGCCTGCTTGAGCGAGAGTGCCTTCGCGCCCATGGAGGGAGCCATGGAGTTGGCCACATCGTTGGCGCCGATAGAAAGCGCCAGCACAAGGCCGATGCCG
>CAZJJT010000868.1:0-1708 GCA_964546395.1 uncultured Fibrobacterota bacterium | reverse complement strand
CGGGGGTGTTCGGTGTGTATGTGGGGGCCTGGCGACCGCTCCGCGGCAGTCGCCACCGGGCCGTACGCTGCAATGCAGCCGGTACCAGGAGGCTGCATTTCCGCTGCCATCCCTGGCCCAACCGCCGACAGCGCCTGTTCCCCGCCGTGCTCATCGCTCGATCCGCTGCCCGGTGGTGCAGGCAGACCCCGTGAGTATTTTGGCATCTTCGGTGAAACAGACAGGCAGCACGTCGCGGATATCTGCCTGACGGCTGTCGCAGGACCCGCGATTGATCCCTTTGCACGGAGCGAACATGCCCTCCAGCACGTCCAGCAAACTCAACATCCTCTGCATCGGCGCCGGCTACGTCGGCGGGCCCACCATGGCGGCTATCGCGCTGAAGTGCCCCGAGCACACGGTCACGCTGGTCGATATCAACGCCGAACGTATCGCCGCGTGGCAGACTGATACCCTCCCGATCTATGAGCCGGGCTTGCTCGAGGTGGTCAAGCAGGCGCGGGGCCGGAACCTGTTCTTCTCCACCGATATCGACAGCTGTATCCGCGCCGCCGACATCATCTTCGTCTCGGTCAACACGCCAACCAAGACATTCGGCAAGGGGGAGGGCAAGGCGGCCGACCTGCAGTACTGGGAGAAGACCGCGCGCAATATCGTGGCGGCATCAACTTCCGGCAAGATCATCGTTGAGAAAAGCACCCTCCCGGTGCGCACCGCCGAAGCGATGGAGCGGATTCTCAACGCCAACGACAAGGGGATTCACTTCGAAGTGCTCTCGAACCCCGAGTTCCTTGCCGAGGGTACCGCTATCGAGGACCTGATGGACCCCGACCGCGTCCTGCTCGGTTCGCACGGAACTCCCACCGGTGTCGCCGCCCGCGACACCCTGGTCGATATCTACGCGCACTGGATCCCGCGCGAACGCATCGTCTGCAGCAACGTCTGGAGTGCCGAACTCTCCAAGCTGGTCGCCAACGCATTCCTCGCCCAGCGCATCTCGTCGATCAACAGTATCTCGGCGCTGTGCGAGATGGCGGAAGCGGATGTGGGGGAGGTGGCCCGTGCAATCGGCATGGACAGCCGCATCGGCCCGAAGTTCCTGCGTGCCAGTGTCGGGTTCGGCGGGTCGTGTTTCAAGAAAGATATCCTCAACCTGGTCTATATCTGCGAGCACTACGGGCTGCACGAAGTGGCGAAGTACTGGGAGCGGGTGGTCCTGCTCAACACCTACCAGGAGCAGCGGTTCGTCGACCGGATGGTGAGTGCGATGTTCAACACCGTGGCCGGCAAACGCATCGCCCTGTTCGGCTTCGCGTTCAAGGCCGACACCGGCGACACGCGGGAGTCGCCCGCGATTCACGTGGCCAGGGCCCTGCTCGCGGAGCGGGCCGAGCTGGTGCTCACCGACCCGGAAGCGCTTTCCAACGCCCGCCACGACCTCGCGGGCGCGGGGGCGAACCTGTCATTCACCGAAGATCCCTACGAAGCCGCCGCGGGGAGCCACGCGATCGCCATCGCCACCGAGTGGAACTTGTACCGCACGCTGGACTACCGCCGGATCTACGAATCGATGGCGCGGCCGGCGTTCGTGTTTGACGGGCGCAATATCCTCGAGCACAAGGCCCTGTTCGACATCGGATTCAACGTGTACCCGATCGGCAAACCTGCCTTGAGACACGTGTAGGTTCGGTTTCGCGGCTAGTCGTGC
>CAZJJT010000867.1:0-1712 GCA_964546395.1 uncultured Fibrobacterota bacterium | reverse complement strand
TACCTGCTCGGCTCGGTGCCGTTCGGCGTGATCATCGCCCGCAGCCGGGGCGTGATTGTCCTTTCCGAAACGCTCAAGCGCGAGACTGCGGAGTACTACCGCGCCGAGCCGGGCCAGATACACGTCGTACCGCCGGGCATAGACACCAGTGTGTTCTGTGCGGCTGACGCCCCCCCTCCCCCAGGGCCGTACCTGCTGTCGGTGGGGACCGCGCTGCCGCACAAGAACATCGCAGAGATCCTCACCAACGCGTCACTCTGGGCACAACGGTGGCGGCTGGTGGTGGCGGGGGCGCTGCCCCACTGCGGCCGGGGATTGATGCGGATCGCACGAGCGCTGCATGTCGCCGATCGCGTTGTTCTGCAGCCCTACCTCGACACGGCGGGGCTGTTGAAGCTGTATCGCGGCTGCAGCGCGCTGGTGTACCCGTCGCTCAGTGAAGGGTTCGGGATACCGCCGCTCGAAGCGCTCGCGTGCGGCAAGCCTGCCATCGTGTCCGATATCCCCGTGCACCGGGAGGTGTGCGGTGATGCCGCTCTGTATGTCACGCCGGGCGACCCGAAGAGCTGGCAACAGGCACTGGCATTGCTTGACAACCGCGAACGGGTGGACACCTGTGTGCGCGCCGGCACGCTGCGCGTGGCGGCGTACTCGTGGGATAACACGCGGCGACGGCTGTGTGAGGCGCTCAGCCGGTTCACGGCCCTGCCGCAGACTCAGCCCAGCGCCTGACGTATGTAGTCGAGGTAGTGAACCTGTTCGGAGTCCCAGCAGAATTCGCGGGAGGCCGCGTGCGCGCGTGCGCGCAACGGGCCGGTGGCCATGCGGTCTGACGCTTCATGCAGCGCCGCCGCCACCGCGCGCACGTCCGACGCATCTACCGCCCATCCCACGCCGTGTCCGCGTACGATGTCCGCCATCTCCCCCACGTCGCCGCACAGCACCGGCAGTCCCGCGTGCAGGTAGTCGAACAGCTTGCTCGGAAGCGTGTACGGCATGTTGGTGCCGACCCGCTCGTGCATCGAGTGACCCAGGTCGCCCTCTTTCAGAAGCGCGGGGAACCGCTCGGGAGCGACACGGCCCACGAAGTGCACGCGCTGCTGCACCCCACGTTCGCCACAGAGCGCCTCGAGCGCCGGCCGCAAGGGCCCTTCGCCCAGCAGTGCGAAGTGCATCGAGGGCTCGTCCGCCAGCGCTTTGACAAAGGGGACCAGCCCCCTGCCGCTGCCGATATCGCCTTTGAACACCGCCAGCGGAGTATCGGCGCTCACGCCCGTATCGCGGCGCAGCTGCCCGTCAGGTTCGGCCGCAGTCTCGCTCAGCAGCGGAACGTTGCGTATTACATGCGGTTCGGCCACGCGGAACCGGGCTGCCAGACGGTGCGCCGTTGCCTGGCAGACAACCGCACTCGCGGCGGCACGTGCAAGCCCCCAACGCTCTATCTGGTACCAGGCCGCTCGGGTAAGTGGCCGTCCCACCATCTGGTCGGTGCCCTGGAAGTACTCGAGCGAGAAGTAGCAG
Source organism: uncultured Fibrobacterota bacterium (assembly GCA_964546395.1). GTDB lineage: Bacteria > Fibrobacterota > Chitinivibrionia > Chitinivibrionales > CAZJJT01 > CAZJJT01. Next base: position 191 of record CAZJJT010000867.1, on the reverse strand, counting down.
TACCGTGAGCGACTGTGCCCGGCTGCGATGCGGGCCGAGGGAAGCGCCACCGGGTCGACCGCCTGGTAGAGCCGCGCCGGCAGACGCCGCAGCACGCGGGTGAGACGGGCCATGTAGCGCACGAAGAACGCCTTGCCGCGGAACGACTCCACCGGAATACAGCACGAGTTTCGGCGCCGCTAGTAATTCAC
>CAZJJT010000866.1:0-1714 GCA_964546395.1 uncultured Fibrobacterota bacterium | reverse complement strand
GATTCGGCCGCTGCCTACGGACTCACCCTTATGTCATCCATGAGCTGGTGCGGCCCGCCCAACAACCTCACCTGGCCCTGGAATTCGGTTGGCCTGAAGGCGGCGCAGTACATACCAAAGATGCTCAATGCGGCTGGAGTAAGCGCAATCATGCTTATGTACCATCTGAATTATGAAATGGGTGGCGAGTTCTGTATGGTGAGAGACACCATTCCACCAGGCACGTCCCTGAACGACCCTCGCCGCAAATCCACCCGTCTCTACCGGCCCGAGTACTACCTCATGCGCCATATCTCCCGGGCAATGTCGAGTGGCTCAGCCTGCGTGGTGGCCTCGACGTCGTCAAACAGCGCGGTGCTCCAGAGCGTGCTGTTCGACACGCTGCTCGACACGGCCACTATCATGTTGCTCAACACCGGCACCAGCCCGGTCAGTGTCACCATCAGCAGCACGAACTTCAGCACCGCTTCGTATAGAGTATGCCGCATGTCTGCCACAGAGAAGGACATTGCACTTCCCGCTATCACTCCGGATGCCGTTGTCACGCTGCCCGGCAACAGTGTTACCGTACTGGTGAGTACTGACGCCGTAGTCGGCACTGCTGCGACGGCAGGACATCGCCGAGCGTCCGAGTCGGTATCACTGCTCATGGCCGGCCACGGTGTGGTGCGGTTCTCGCTCCGGACAGACGAGCAGAGAGTCCGGCTCACACTGTGTGACCTTCGCGGGAGTGTTGTACGGAGGCTGCTCGACGCGGGGAAGTCAGCGGGGACACACGATATCACGCTCGACCGCACAACGCTGCCCGCCGGGACCTGGTTGCTGCGGATGCGTGCTGGGACGACGGATGCAGGAGTGGTCGTCACCTTTGCCGAGTAGGGCCGTTCGCCTGCATGCAGCTTGCTGAATCCGCCTGGGTTCATGAACTGACTGGCGCACTGCTTCGGGACCGAGACAAAGCGCGGATGCAGGGCGTTCAGCGAGGGTTTGTGGGTTCGGCGCACACCAGACAAGCAGACGAGTACCCAGAGCCCGATTGCGACAACGAACTGCTGGGACTGTGCCGCAAACCCGAGCGGAATGCTCTGCTGCTCACGCATCGTGTCTTCCCTGCGCCTTGTCCCACTCCGTTTTCGTGCCTCGGAACAGCAGCACGGTCTCGCGCGCCCGAAGGTCCATGGTCACCCTCCGCGCACGAGTCGCGACAGTCTTGCCCGCGTACGGGTCGTAGAGCGACGCTGGTGCGGGGAAGCGCAACACTTTCTTTCCGGAGCGCGCCGCGTGCAGCGCGATGAATGAATGGTTGACATATGTCGAATCATCAGAATCGCTGAAGATGTGCACGCCCGCCTGTTCGGCAATTGCGCGCAGCAGACTCGAGGGGAGCAGTGGTGCGGCGGAGAAGTAGGACTGGCACGGCCCGTCTGCTTTGGTGATCAGCCCGGGACGGTCGGAGCCGTGCAGCAGGCCGAGTGTCGTGGCCGACGGATCATTGCCCGCCAGGATGGGCGAGATGACATTGCGCGTGCCGTAGCACAACCCTTCCTTGACACCGGGGAGAAGCTTCCGTGCAGCCGGTCCGACCGCAACCTGGAGCGGTGCGCCCTCGTCCACAAGCGCGAGTTTCATACCCGTGACCCTTGCGCAGCCACGCACGTCGAGCGTGTCTCCCACAAATCCCGGCGCATACACCCACACGAGGGCGCGGGCCCCA
>CAZJJT010000865.1:0-1727 GCA_964546395.1 uncultured Fibrobacterota bacterium | reverse complement strand
TGTCCGGTGCTGAAAGTGCCCATGAAACAGAAGCGTATCGACTCGCAGAAATTCGGGCATCTGCTGTTCGACATGAGGAAGGACCCGAAGCAGGAGCATCCGATCAGGGACGCGGCGACGGAGAAGAAGATGCTCGGCCACTTGCTGCGGGTGATGAAGGAGGCGGATGCGCCGGAGGAGCAGTACGAGAGGTTGGGAGTGAGGTGATTGGGGATTGAGGATTGCTGATTGAGGATTGAAAAGCCAAAGGGAGCGTGAAGGTGCCCAAACCCAACATCATATTCGTCGTGTCCGACCAGCACCGTTTTGACTGGATGGGCTGTGCGGGAACGCCGTTTGTACAGACACCCACCATGGATCGCATGGCCCGGGAGGGCGCACGGTTCACCAACTGCTACTGCAACGCGCCGCTGTGCGGGCCGTCGCGGATGGCGATGCTCACGGGGCGCCACCCGTACGACCTCCGCGTGTATATCAACGAGCACAGTCTGTCCTCCGATGTCCCCACCATGGCGCATAGCCTCGCCCTGGCGGGCTACGAGACCGTGCTGTGCGGCCGCATGCATTTCAACGGCCCCGACCAGCGCCATGGCTACCAGAAACGGCTCGTGGGCGATATCACGCGCTGCTATGCCGGTGGACCGCACACCGACTATCCCGGCGAACTCAAGGGAAGCAACGGCGGCGGCATGTCGCTGCTGAAGACCGCCGGTGCGCGCGATACGCCGCTGCTCCAGTACGACGAAGCCGTGACGAAGGGCTGCGAGGAGTTCCTCGAGAAGCGGGCACAGGCCGATGAGTCGCGGCCGCTGTTTCTCACGGTCGGGTGGTACGGGCCGCACAATCCGTACTGCTGCCCGCAGGACCTCTACGATGCCGCCCTGAAGGCGATGGAGGAGTCCGGCGATGAGCCGCTGCCGCTGCCGGAGGGCGCGCACCCCTGGGCACGCAACTGCAACGCCTACACGCCCTACACCAGCGCAACGAAAGAGCAGATTCGCCGGGCACGCGCCGGATATGCCGGGGCAATCGGCGTTATCGACCGACTTCTGGGGCGGGTGATCGAAGCCGCGAAGTCGCTGCCGGGCGACACGATAGTGGTGTACACGAGCGACCACGGTGAAGCGGCCGGTGACAGGGAGATGTTCACCAAGGGCACGTTCTACGAGAACTCATCACACGTGCCGCTGCTCATGATGCAGTTGAAGGGCAGCACGAACGCACACTCTGTTCCACGTGCCACGGGAATCGCCGCCAACATGAGCCTGCTCGACTTGCCTTCGACATTCGCCGATATCGCCGGTGCACCCGTGCCGCCGCGCCAGGAAGGCGAGAGCGTGAAGCCGCTGCTCGAGAAACCGTCGGCACAGAACGACGCGCACTGGCAGGAGCGCCCGGTGCTCGCCGATTTCATGCTGCAGTTCGGCGGGAAGACGCTGATGCCCCCCATGCGCATGGTACGCAGGGGCCGGTACAAGCTTAACTACTACCACACCTACGACCGTCCCCAGCTGTTCGATATCGAAGCCGACCCCGCTGAATCCAACGACCTTGCCACCGACCCGAAGCAGGCGGCACTCGCGGCTGAACTCACGGCGATCGCTCTGGAAAGGTGGGACCCGGAAGCGGTGCAGGCCGATGCGCTGAAGGCCGACGAGGACATGCTGTACATGGCGCGATGGGGACGGGAGGCGGGGATGGGGAAACTCGAAGCCTGGGGGGAAACG
>CAZJJT010000864.1:0-1742 GCA_964546395.1 uncultured Fibrobacterota bacterium | reverse complement strand
CCCGTATCGCGCTGTAGTACCACTCGTTGAACAGCGCATACTGGCTCTCGTCTAGCCCGATCTATGCATGAGTGTTGCTGTTCTTGTTGACATATGCAACTCGTAGTGCTCTTTGACAGTGATTGATGGCGGGTGTTGGACTTCAGCAGGGCGGTTTGGCGCTGTTCGTGCGTCCATGGTGCAAGTTGAGACGTGGTTCTTCTTTGGCGCTCCTGGTCGCGTTGCTCTTACCGTACTACGTGCTGCGCGGTTGGCTACCCGGTGTTGATGCTGTTGTATGCGGCATGCAGCAACGGTGAGGTTGCCATCGCCGAAGGCAGATGGAAGCGTATCCGGCGTGCGCTCTGCGTGACCTGGGCACCGATTTTCAGCAGGCGACAGCGTATCGTGTCCATCTGCGAGCGAGCCAACTCGGTCCGTCGCAGTGCCCGTGCCCGGAACTCGTGCATCAGGATGTAGGCCAAGCTGTGCAGCAGCACGCGGAAGTGATTGGCTGCGAAGCGGTGGCACGAGGTGAGGTCGGAACGCAACGCGTTCTTGTGATCCTTGATCCAGTTTTCAGCCTGTCCCCGCTGGCAGTAGATGTTCTCATAGATATGTGCCGCGGAGTCGCCGACGATATTGGTGATCACATACCGCACATCTTCGCTCGCGCCCTTGACCTCAACGCGGGCAAGTGTGCGGCGACGCCGACTCCAACTGCGGGCCGCATAATCGAACGCCTCATAGTGGCGGTAGTTCGGCTCGCTGCGATACCCCCGCTGGTAGCGAAAGCCTTCCTCGCACAACCGCTCCAGCACCGCGTTCTTGCCCATGGCCAGCGTGTACGTCACTCGAGACATCGACTCACACAGCGCCATCACCGGTTCACCGCAGAAGTGCGAGTCGCCGCGCAGGTGGATGTGCGTGCGGGGCCAGCGATGCCGTATGGTCTTCAGTATACGCACGAGTATCGCTGCTGCCTCATCAACACTCGCCCGCCTGCCCGGCCGCAGTATTGCAGCAACCAGCTTGCCGCTCTTGCCTTCATAGATGTGTATCGGACGATAGCAGTACGTGTCATCGTGTGCGTTGAACAACGTCAACTGCTGTGCTCCGTGCGTCGGGTCACAGGTATCGTCGATGTCCAGAACGATACGCGTAGGCGCCTTGCGGTACGAGTCCAGAAAGATGCTCAACATCTCGCCCGCAATTCGGTACTGCGTGCTCAGACTCACCGCATTCTCGAACCGACTGTGCGTCGACTGGCCGGCCAAAGAAGCGCTCTCAAGCGCAGCCCGTTCGCATACCACCTTCATCACCGGGTCATCGCGCAGCCGGTTGCAGTCAATCGCATGGAAGTAGCCCGCACAAATCTGGTATGAACGCTGCCGAAGCAACTCCACCACCTGATGATCCACGCTGCCTGCACGACGCGCATCGGGGATCACCGCGGCTATGCGCTCGAACAGGCGCATCCCGCGGCCAACCGAACGAACAAGCAGCAGGCCCGCATCGCTGCTCACGTCGCCGCCCGTGAAGTCCGCCACCACTTTCTTGCCATCAATACTGTCAAAGAGCAACTCAGTTTGTGTATCTTTCACGTGGGTGGTCTTGGGTTCGTTAGAGGTATGTTGATTGTCTTCACAACCAACAATATATCAATAACTTAAGCCCATTTCCACCCTTTCTTCATGCATAGTTCAGGCTAGAATGGTGCTCTGCCAGGGGGGGGCGGCGCGGCCCCCCCTCACATCTCGTCT
>CAZJJT010000863.1:0-1743 GCA_964546395.1 uncultured Fibrobacterota bacterium | reverse complement strand
AGTATACCATGTGATCCGCCTTCTGTCACCGCTGCATTTGTCAAGACGCAAATCTCGTATCTTGTTCCCTTGCAATACGTTACCAGATCAGCTATACTCCTTCTGCACCCACTTGGACAACCCGTTTCCGGCCCCGTTCACCGTTGCCGAAGGAGGCGTGAGATGAACACTTCACTTGAGCAACTGCGTCGTGACCCCTCAGTGCTGCTCACCCTTGCCGAGACCGACCGTCATCAGGCGGTTGAGTTGTTCAGCCGGCTCACACTGCCTGAGCAGCAGGCGTTGATCGCGCGCGCGAACGACGAAGGCAAGAAAGAGCTGCTGTTCATGGAGCACGACAGCACCGAGTTGGTCCAGTCGCTTCCCGTGCAGCAGATGCACCAGGCCATGGAGGCAGCGACAGCATCGGAGTCTGACGTGCTGCTCGAGATCCTGACCCCGGAGCAACTGGTGTACATGCTGGACGTGCAGTGCTGGCGGGGGGAGCATCTGGATCAGGAAGCGTTCCTGGCCTGGCTGTCGCGGATCAACGGGAGCCCCGAGGGCGTTGCGGCCGAAGCGATCGCCAGGGCTGATACCGACCTGCTTGCCAGTGGGCTGCGGCCGCTCGTAGTCGCGCAGCATGTGTCGCGTGACGAGGTGCAGCTGGCAATCGACATGGGCTCGGCCTACACGTTTGTCCCGACCGATATTGAGTGGCAGGATGAAGCCGCCGAGGAGTTCTTTGCGCAGTTGTACTCGACAAGCAGTGTGCGGTTCAACGACCTGTGCATGAGACTGGTCTACGATTCGCCCGATCAGGTCGATTTCAATGCCTATGTCACGCATCGCCTGCGCAGAATGCGGGCTGCGGCACCTGACACGCATGCTACGAGCGGGCTGTACACACGGGGCACAACTGCCGCGGAGCCCCGTGCGGCGGACACAACCGGGAAGTCACAGGGGCTTGCACCGTGGTCCGGAGCGCTGTTTCTCGAGCAGGCGATGGCGCGGGCTGCCATGAGTGAGGAGTACACCGTCGACCCGCTGCATCTCTCCCGCCGTATCGACGAACTGCTCGCGCGGGTAACCATTGCTGATGGGCGTGGTCTGTCTGCGCATGAGCGCAGCGCGACCTCGCGGAAATCGGCGCTCTACGTCAGTCTGGGACTCGAAGTCCGCAGTCAGGGCGATGTAGCGTCTGCAGTGCACCTGCTGTCGACAGTCGACCCGGTGGAGTTGTTCCAGAGCGGGTACGCACTGGTGGGCAATCTGCACGCGAAGGTGCGCAAGATACGGAGGCTGTACGAGCGGCGCGGCACAGCATTCACGGTCGAGCAGGAAGCGCTGATACTCAACGCGGAGCGTGACGTTCCCAGGCTGACTCGGCCGGGCCGCTCATCACGCGCAGTGCGCTCAGTTGCGGAGCTGCGGGCGCTGCAGGATGCGCTGGACGCGTTTGTGCCGGGGTAGCGTGCCGACACTCACCTGACAACAGCGACGCTGCGCGCAACAGTCCTGCCGCGTGTCGACAGCTCGAGCACGTACGTGCCGCGGGCAAGTGTGGAGATCGGCACGGCCACGCTGTGCTGCTCTGCCCCCAGGTGCCGCTGCACCAGCGAACCATCCAGACCGAACACTTTCACCGCGTAGCTCCCGGCACCGTCGCGGGAGACACGGATAAGCGTGCCGTTGTTCAACACGCGGAACTCACCCACGGGCGCCGTGCGGGTGGCGCGGGACGGCTCGACGACGGGAAGGGGC
>CAZJJT010000862.1:0-1744 GCA_964546395.1 uncultured Fibrobacterota bacterium | reverse complement strand
AGGGCACGGCGCCGCCATCCGGAGCAGAGGTCTCTGTGCGGTCGAACAGGCTGCAGAGGCTGTACACACGACGGTTCACCTCGGATGCCGGCAGAGCGAGAGGCCCGTACGGGGTGTAGGCAAGCGACACGAGCCCCTTGTTGGCATCACGATTCGACAACTCCGAGCCGGCCTTCTCGGGGTCGTTGTCCATGTACATGAACCATTGCCAGCCCACGCACACGCGCGACTCGATGAGGCTGAGGGTGAAATGCTGGTAGAATTGTCCCCGGTCCGCCTGCGTGGGCACGAGCCACCCGGCGCCGTCGTGGTTGGGGAACCCGACATCATCTCCCTTCGCGTACCACTCAGTCACGAGTACCGGCTTGCCGGCACATCCCTCAATCTTGCGCAGCGTGGGTCCGTGCGGGGTCCACTGGTAGTAGATGTTCATCGACACGACGTCGACATGCTTGCCCTTGGCGCGGTAGAAGTCGGCAGGGAGCGCAAAGAAGTTGATGCGCGAGCCGAGGAAGAGGTGGTTCGGGTCGTACTTTCTGATGGCGCGGGAGACAGTGCCGTAGTACGTGTCGGCGAAGTACCCGAGGAAGGCTTCACGATCCCGGCGCTCGATGGGCGCTTCGAGTGAGCCCTTGCGTGCCCGGTACCATGCAGCCGCAGCCTGGTACCCCGCGTCCTCCTTCGGTTGCGCAAGGTACCTGTCCAGCGCATCGAGTGGTGTCGGCATCTCGTTGTCGGAGAAGTAGCCCAGCAGCCAGGGATCATCCCGGCGCGCGGCCAACTCCTCTGCACGTTCGTCGCAGTACGCCGCGAACTCCGGGTCGAACGCGAAGACAAGGTCGTTGGGATACCCCGTGTGGCCCGGCTGCTTGAACGTCCCGCCCCGCTTCTTGCCGTAGCCGGACATGAAATTCACTATGGGGCAGTAGGGGAGCGGGCGCGCCGACTCGCGCAGGAGATCGTCGCTTGACCACGCACCGGTTCCGTTGAACCCGAGCCGATGGAGCAGTTCGGTAGTGGAGTCTGCCCAGACTTTCTGGCTGCCACCGTAGAGCGAGTCGCGCGCGGCGACCGTGCGGCGCCCGTTACCCGGGGTCACCGACACCACTGCCACGTTGAAGTACCGGCAGCCCTCGGGGTCTACCAGCCACCACCGCCCATCCTGCTTCGTGGTATGGAAAAACCCGGTGGAGTCGGCTTTGTGCGCGCGCAGCCCGCCGTACTCGTTCAGGCCCGTGTCGACGGTCGTACTGTCGAACCCAGGAAGGTCGGTGAGAGCACGGGTTGCGTACTCCACCCACGGCTGCCCCGGCCCGCGGCTGGCACGGACAGTTGTCCCTGCGGGAGGGGGGCAGTCGGAGGCAACGAACTGGGCGGGAACCAGGGCAAGCAGCAGAGCAGCAGTGCGGTACGTGGTGCAGTGGGTCATGGGTCTCTTCTTGTGGCTACCGTTCAGCCTTCGGGAAACAGCGTTTGTAGCTGAATCCGCCGGCTGCACGCCAGACCAGCGAATACCCGAGTGGCCGCGGCCCGTTGGTGATCTGGTCGAACACGAGGTGCTGCAGCATCCCGAACGCAACCCCGCCCAGAGCCATCCGGTACGCCGGGACCAGCGACGCGAGGACAGCACACGCGAGCGGCCATTCCCATCCGTGAAGGAGCACCCGGGCCCGGCGGTAGTCGTCGTTCCTGTACGTGTCGAAGAAGTGGCGGTAATCGAGGCGGAACCCGTGCTCAACCACGT
>CAZJJT010000861.1:761-1751 GCA_964546395.1 uncultured Fibrobacterota bacterium | reverse complement strand
GTTCGAGGGGCTCCCGGTGGCGGTGGAGTTTCGCAACAACGAATGGCAGCGCGACTCGGTGTATCGCGGTCTGGAAAAACGTGGACTCGCGTTTGTCAATGTCGACGAACCGCTGCTGCCCGGTCTTCCCCGGCCAACCGCCCTGGTTACCGCCCCGCATGCCTACGTGCGGTTCCATGGGCGCAATGCGGCCAACTGGTGGAACGGCGACAATGCCTCGCGGTACGATTACCGCTACTCTGCTGATGAACTTGCGGAGTGGATTCCGCGAATCCGCCAAATGGCCGACAAGACGACAACGGTGATGGTGCTGTTCAACAATCATTTCCAAGGCAAAGCGGTGGAGGATGCCCGGAAATTGAAAGAAATGCTGGAGGAAACAGAATAGGACATGGGGTGATTGCCTGGAGTCATTTCTAATGTAACTATTGATAATGTGTTATAATGAATGCCTTCGGTTATTTTTGCGTAATCTATTATGCGGCAATCTGTTATTCAATAGCAGTATGGTTGTTGCGATGAATCGCTGGCAAAGGCGCAGTTGTCATAAATGGCGATTTGTATATGTTTTTGATACTGGAAACGGCCTCGGTTCTTAACGAAAAAGTGCTGTCCTGATTTTGCTGTAACGTTTCTCTGACTAAACATGCACTATATGCCCTGTATATGTATCAATACGCACTGAATTATGTCATGAAGCAGTTATGGTGGGTGTTGGTTTTGATACGTTCTGAAAATGAACACCCCAGTTTTACCTTTTGATAGCATATTCCATTTGATTGAAAGTCTCTACGTAACGGTTATGAAACATATGGCGTAATTTTGTGTTGGCGAGGAACCAATACAAAAAGTACTACGCTTCACCGTGTGGTTTGCGTGTGGTTATGATGAGCTTAGCGGCGGGAAGCAGCGGCTGGGACGGGATAAAGTGCCTGTTTGACACTGTGGCTATTTATCAGGTATTGTGCAGTTGTGTCTGGCCAGGTTGAA
>CAZJJT010000861.1:0-751 GCA_964546395.1 uncultured Fibrobacterota bacterium | reverse complement strand
GAGAGATAATACACATAAACGTCGTAGGCTTCCTTGTGTCTGCTGCCGCAGCCCTTGAACCCCGTCTTCGGAGGAGACCAGTCGCTGTTGTCACCACAGGGGCTGCACGGCGCGTGGTTCTCGACTGTTCTTCGGAGGCCCACGAAGCGGGCGTGAGGCGAGGGGTGCTACTGGAGCACGCGCTTCGCCGGTGCCGCGATCTGCATGTACTTGAGCCTGCACCCGGGTTGTACGAGCGGGCACACGAGGCGTTGGTTGAGGAGGCTGGGAAACTCTCTCCCAGGGTTGAGCCAGCGGGGCCAGGGCACGTGTTCGTGGACCTGACCGGCACGGCTCGTCTCTGGGGTGATCCGATTGATTGTAGCGTGCGGTTTCAGCGCGAGGTCTGGAGTAAGTTTCGGCTTGCCCCGGCGGTGGGGGTGGCGAGCAGCAAACTGATGAGCAAGGTGGCGACCCGTGTGATCAAGCCAGAAGGGATCTGCAGAGTTGTGGGGGGGTGTGAGAGTGATTTTCTCGCCCCGCTTCCGATCCAGATACTTCCTGGGGTCGAACCCGTGGCAATCACCCGGATTAATCAGTGTAATATTTTGTTGATAAAAGACTTATTGAAAATCACTGAAAGTCAGTTGAGAAGTTCGTTCGGGGCATCCGGAACCGACATGTTTCAACTCGCACGGGGTATCGATGAGAGTCCGGTTCGACCGATTTCGGTGCCTATGCCGCACGTGCGGGAAAGTGTAGTGCTGCACGG
>CAZJJT010000860.1:0-1760 GCA_964546395.1 uncultured Fibrobacterota bacterium | reverse complement strand
CGAGAAGAGGTTCTCGGAGGGAATGTTCCTCGGCTACGGTGACGTGTACGCGGCGCGCTACACGACACAGACGAAGACGTACACCGCATTCGGCCTTCGCGACTCCACCGGCCGCATGCGTTACTACGACGGCGAAGGGCGCTCGGTGCAGAAGCAGTTTCTGAAAGCGCCATTGCGCTACTCGCGCATCTCCTCCGGGTTCACGTTCAGCCGCAAGCACCCGGTGTTGGGCATCTACCGCCCGCACATGGGAGTCGACTACGCGGCGCCGCGGGGGACGCCGGTGCATGCGGCGGCGGACGGGACCGTGACGCTGGCGGGGTGGAACCACGACTACGGCCAACAGGTGGTATTGCGGCATGGCGCGGCGTATGTCACGATGTACGGGCACCTGCACACGATCAGCAGCGGCATATACAAGGGTGCGAGTGTCGTGCAGGGCCAGATGATCGGCACGGTAGGCGCGACGGGCCTCGCCACGGGCCCGCACCTGGACTACCGCATGAAAGTGAACAAGCGGTTTGTCAATCCGCTCACGGTCGTACTTCCCTCGGGTGAAGCGGTTGAAGAGGCGGAGCAGGAGCGGTTCGAGCGCAGTCGGGATTGGTGCGCGATGATGCTGGACATGCGGTTCGGCGGGCGGACGGGTTCGTACGCCATAGCGGTGGAACAACCCGACACGCTGCGCGTGGAGTGTGTGAGCCTTGGCGGAGAGGCGGTGCTTGCTGATGGTGGCACAGGCGGCTGAGAAGATTCGGGCCGAACTGCTCGACAACGGGCGGGACACACGCTACCGGCTGAACGCGTACCTGTTCGTACTGAACGGGCTCGAGTTCTACCTCACGAAACTGGGGGAGAAGCGCCACGTCAGCGGCCAGGAACTGGCACGGGGGCTGGTGGATTTTGCGGTGCGGCAGTTCGGACCGTTTGCGCCGCAGGTACTGGCATCGTGGGGAATCGCGGCGACGGACGACCTCGGGTACATCGTGTACAACCTGATAGAGATCGGCATGATGAGCAAGCAGCCCACGGACACAATCGGGGACTTCTTCGGGGTGGTGGATATCCGGGAGTACTGCGAGAAGCAGGACCCGTTCGAGATCGACCCGGAGCATATCCGGGCGGTAAGAGGGGCGTAGGGGGAAGCAGCATGCGGCATACGGTATCTGGTACCGAGGGTAGCCAGGCCGCACGTGTCATGTGCTTCGCAGCATATGCCCTATGCCGCTTCCCAGAACTATTTTAGCCCATCTTTGGCATACAGGTGCGTGGCGCTTTAGCTCAGTTGGTAGAGCAACGGACTGAAAATCCGTGTGTCCCCAGTTCAATTCTGGGAGGCGCCACCATCTATCAATACACAAGGCTCGCCCGCAAGGGCGGGCCTTTCGTGATCAAACACGGCTATCCCCACACGTGCTTTCCGTGCTGCGGGGGCCTCGGCCATGCTCGGGTACACCGACATCGTCTACAACAACTTCGCCCAGAAGATGGACAGCATTGTTGTTGCCAGGTTGGTGCGTGGCGACACGCTCAAGCACGCTTACGATTCGGCAGTCGCCTACTGTAGTGACCCCCAGAATACTGCGGGTCAGGGCTGGCAGGTCTACGACGGTAGGCCGATGGATTTCATGACTGCTACATTCGTATACCAGGGCGACCCGAACTTCGTGTTGACGGAACGGTATCACTCGGTTCCACTTGCGCCTCCTAGCCCTCTCTCCGGCGGCTCACCATCCATCAACCACTTCTTCCCGCCAGAC
>CAZJJT010000859.1:0-1760 GCA_964546395.1 uncultured Fibrobacterota bacterium | reverse complement strand
CTGGGAGACGGTCAGTCGGCTCGTCGGCAGCAAGCCTTCCACGCTGCGCATGATCCTCCCCGAGGTCTACCTTGACCGGGGCAACCTCGAGGAACGAATCGAATCGGTCAGCAGTGCGATGCGACGCTGTGTGGCAGACGGAGTGCTCAGAAAACATGGCCCCGCTTTCGTGCGCGTGGAGCGGCGCATGCGCGATGGCGCCGTGCGGCGCGGCCTCGTTGCCGCGCTGGATCTCGAGGCCTACGACTACCGGGCGGGAAGCGGGACATTGATCAGGGCGACCGAGGGAACTGTCGCCGAGCGACTCCCCCCGCGCGCACGTGTGCGGGAACGGGCGATGCTGGAGATACCGCACGTGATGGTGCTGGTGGACGACCCTGACCGGACGGTCATCGAGCCGCTGTTCGACCTCGACCTCCCCTGTGCCTACGACTTCGACCTCATGCAGGACGCGGGGCATGTCAGGGGCGCGCTGGTCCGGGAGCAGGGCCATATCGCCGGGGTCGCGGCCGCTCTGCGGGCGTTGGCCGACCCGTGCGTGTTCGAGCAGCGCTACGGTGTGCACGGCAAGCCCGTGCTGCTGTACGCGATGGGAGACGGCAACCATTCGTTCGCCACGGCCCGGCTGATCTGGGAGCAGATCAAGGCACGTGGCGAAGCCACACTCCGCCATCCGGCCCGGTACAGCCTGGTGGAGCTGGTGAACGTGCACGATCCGGCGCTGGTATTTGAACCGATTCACCGTCTCGTAAGCGGGGTGGGACTCGCGGTGCTGCTCGACAGTCTCCAGACGTTTCTCGAGCAGCGCGGCGCGCGGTGCACGCGCCGCTCGCTCGACAGTCCCGCCGAAGCGGTGGCATACATGCGGGGCCGCCCCGGCGCACAGCCGACGCAGGTGCTCGCCTTCGTCTCGGCTGAGGAATGCGGCCTGTTCACGATCGAGGGCCCTCCCCAGACCATCGCCGCCGGTTCGCTGCAGCTCTACCTCGACTCCGACCATACCTCGCTTATCGGCGCCGGCATCGACTATATCCACGGCGAGGGCACGCTGGTGGAGCTGTCGCAGCGCGAACGGACGGCCGGGTTCATCCTCCCCGCGATCCCCAAGCAGCTGCTGTTCCGCACCATCGTGCTGGACGGGATGCTGCCGAAGAAGACATTTTCGATGGGCACGGCGGACGACAAGCGGTTCTACCTGGAGTGCAGGCGGATAGTGAAGTAACGGAGAATACGATGGCACACGATGATGGTGACCTGGCGCTGCTGCACAGGCTGTTTGACACGGTGAAGGCGGTGAAGGCCGAGCTGGGCAAGGCGGTAATCGGCCAGCAGAAGGTTGTCGACGACCTTCTGGCGTGCTTCCTTGCCGAGGGGCACTGCCTGCTGATCGGCGTGCCCGGGCTTGCCAAGACCACGCTCGTGCACTCGCTGGCGCGCACACTCGACCTGGCCTTCAACCGCGTGCAGTTCACTCCCGATCTCATGCCCTCGGATATCACCGGTACCGAAATCCTGTTCGAGGACAAGGCGTCGGGCCGCAGGGAACTGCAGTTCGTCAAGGGTCCGCTGTTCGCCAATATCGTGCTTGCCGACGAGATCAACCGCACGCCGCCCAAGACGCAGTCGGCGCTGCTGCAGGCAATGCAGGAGCGGGAAGTCACTTCGGCGGGCAAGACGTGGCCGCTGCCTTCGCCGTTCTGGATACTGGCGACGCAGAACCCGATAGAGCAGGAGGGCACGTACCCGCTGCCCGAAGCCCA
>CAZJJT010000858.1:1430-1761 GCA_964546395.1 uncultured Fibrobacterota bacterium | reverse complement strand
GCCACCACCTTGAAAAACTCGTTGGCGTCGAGGGCGGCACGAAGGCCCTGGCCGGCAGGGGAGGGGGACGGTTCTTCAACCACCACGCGTGCGTCGCGGATGTCAAGCGTGAGCGCGTACCCGTACAGAAACATCATCAGCACCGGCATCGCCAGCACGATCATCAGGGTCTGCCAGTCGCGCAGGATATGCCAGGTCTCTTTTCGTATCATGGCGGCAATGCGGCGCAGCGAACTCCTCACCGTACACCTCCTGCCGCCGGTACCTGCTGTGGCGACACGAGACGGATGAAGGCCTCCTCCAGTGTGTCGGCGCCGGCGCGCCTCCGCAG
>CAZJJT010000858.1:0-1420 GCA_964546395.1 uncultured Fibrobacterota bacterium | reverse complement strand
TGTATCAACCGCTGCCACACGCCCTTCCGCCATGATCGACACCCGGTGGCAGTTTTCCGCCTCATCCATGTGATGCGTGGTGACAAACACGGTAATGCCGTGGGAGGCGAATTCGTGGATATGGTCCCAGAACGCACGGCGGCTTACCGGGTCCACCGACCCCGTAGGCTCGTCGAGGAACACCACCTGTGGTTGATGGATTACCGCGCAGCCAAGGCTCAGCCGCTGCTGCCATCCCCACGGAAGAGCCCCGGTTACCTTCGGAAGCAGGTCGGAAAGGCCGAGTGTGCCGGCAAGAAAGTCGATGCGGCTGCTGAGCGCACGGCCCTCGAGGCCGTATAACCCGCCATAGAGGCGCAGGTTGGCCTGCACGGTCAGGTCGACATACAGGCTGAAGCGCTGTGACATGTAGCCGATACGCGTGCGAATGCGTTCGGGCTGGGTCATGATGTCGAACCCGGCCACGTGTCCCGTGCCGCTGGTGGGAGTGAGAAGCCCGCAAAGCATGCGGATTGCCGTGGTCTTGCCGGCCCCGTTGGCGCCGAGAAACCCGTAGATTTCGCCCCGCGCCACGGTCATGTTTATGTGGTCGACCGCGGTCTGCGTCCCGAACACCTTCGTGAGTTCACGTGTCTCGATGGCGTAGTCAGGCATGATCGGCCCCGGCGGTGCCGCCGATATAATGGAACAGCAGGTCCTCGATACGCGCTGTTACCGGTTCGATGCTGTCTGCCGAAGGCGCAAGGGTCTGCACTGCCCGCAACACCTCCGTCTGACGCAGCGACGTGCGGTGGGGGAGGGCCACATGCAGCGCACCCGCAACAGGATACACTCGTCCGCCCTCGCCGATATCCGAGCTGCTCTGCGGTACATGCAACGCGCCGCGGGTGCTGCGCACGCGGTACAGCATGCCGGGATATCCGGCCACAAGTTGCGCCGGCGTTCCCTGCTGGAGCACGCGGCCTTTGTGCATGAGCAGCAGTTCGCCGCAGTACTCCGCTTCACTCATGTACGGTGTCGACACCAAAATTGTCATGCCGTCACGGTTGAGCTCTCGCAGGATATCCCAGAACTCGTGCCGCGAGAGCGGGTCGACGCCCGTCGTGGGCTCGTCCAGCACGAGCAGTTCGGGCGTGTGCACAAGCGCGCACGACAGAGCGAGTTTCTGTTTCATGCCGCCCGAGAGGTTGCGGGCCCGGCGTGTGCGAAATGGGCCGAGGCGCGAAAATGCAAGGAGCCGGTCGAGTCGCTGGGCTCGCTGCGCTCCGGTCACCCCGAACAGGTCGGCGAAAAACGAGATATTCTCCGCGACTGAAAGGTCCTCGTACAGCGAGAACCGCTGCGGCATGTAGCCGATGGCGGGGCGGATACGACGGTACGCACTCACCGAGTCGTGACCAAGGATTATGCCCGATCCCTG
>CAZJJT010000857.1:0-1769 GCA_964546395.1 uncultured Fibrobacterota bacterium | reverse complement strand
AATTCGTCTTTTTCGACCCGGGCCATGTTGTCGGGGAAGTGCTCAAGCTGATACGCGCGTCGCTGCCGACCACCATTGCTGTTGAGAAGAACGTCGCACGCGACACCGGTATGATTCGCGGCGACCCGGGACAACTGCACCAGGTACTTATGAACCTGTGCACGAATGCGGCCCACGCGATGGGTGCTGACAATGGTACGCTGACGGTGAGGCTGGACCGCGTCTTACTGAGCGACGCGGATCTGAGGGGCATGGTCCACCTTGCGCCCGGACCACATGTTCGACTCAGCGTGACCGATACGGGCACCGGCATGGATTCCGAGACACTGTCGCGCATCTTTGACCCGTTTTTCACCACCAAGGGCCTGGGTGAAGGCACGGGGTTGGGACTGGCCGTCGTGCACGGGATCGTGCGCAGCCACTCCGGAGAGATTGCGGTGGACAGCGAGCCCGGTAGAGGCAGCACGTTCACCGTGTACCTGCCGCTTGTCGAGGAGACCGCCACCCGAGACGCCGCCGCGGAGACCGCACCGTTGCCCCGTGGCACTGAGCGGGTGATGGTGGTGGATGACGAGAAGGTGCTGGTCGCCTTGTGTACGGAGATGCTGAGCGAGCTTGGCTACCGCGTGTCTGCGTTCACCAGCAGCACCGAGGCGCTGGCCGCTTTGCAGCAGGCCCCAGACGAGGTCGACCTCGTGCTGACCGATCAGACCATGCCGTCGCTGAGCGGGACACAGTTGGCCGAGGCATGCCTGCGGCTTCGACCGGACATTCCGATTGTGTTGTGCACAGGGTACAGCACCGAAGCAATACAGCAGAGCGCACACCAGGCCGGCGTAAGGCGCCTGCTCATGAAGCCAGTGGATCAGTACACCCTCGCGACTGCCGTGCGCGAGGCACTGGACGGGGTCAGGGGGGAGTCGCCAGGGGGCTGAGGCGACGCGTGTGTGGACTGTGGCACGCGTACCGACTTGTGCTCCTACTCGTGATCGTGATCGACAGGTGCTGCTCCTCTTTCTCCTCACCGCAGTGTTCCAGGTTCCCTTTGTATCGTCCGCGGTCCGCAGCAACAGAGTCTGCTGCAGGCTGCTGGTGTTTCTCGCCATTCACGCCAGCCGTTTCTCTACTCCGCACTCCGTGCCGCCACCGAAAGGAACGCACATGAAACACACTTGTTCACTGCTGGCAGGCGTAGCGCTGGCGGCAATGCTCGCCGGTACCGCTCGCGCCCAGTCGGTGTCCATCGCGGTCACCGATCTCTCCACTGAAGGGGTCGAAGGGTCGGAAGGGCGGGTGCTCTCGGAGCAGTTTCGTTACGAGTTGTCCTTTACGGGCACCGTCGGCAAGGCAGGCGAGTACACCATAGTCAACGCCGATGACGTTGCGCGGCAGCAGACCGACTACTCGGGGTACCGTACGGCACCCGAGTCCGTTGCTCCCGCGGTGTCCTGATGCCCCCATACGCCACTGCCCGCATGTCCCACAGCCGAGGAGTTCAGCGCAGGCGCTCAGTCAAGGGAAGTGATGCTGCGAGTGACTTCCTGCATCACCCGATTTCCCGTGTCGAGGCTCTGTACGCGCACGAGTGCACATGTCGATGAAGACGTGCCGGTGAGCACCACCCGGCCGGCAGTCATGTCTCGTGCCAGCACCTGCCTGTCTTCGATCAACTTCCCATCGAGACCCCATACGGTTACACGGATCGCGCAGGCGCCCGGGGCCACCGCGATAGCGGCAGTACCGACTCGCACACTCAGGCCCCTCCCGCT
>CAZJJT010000856.1:1111-1799 GCA_964546395.1 uncultured Fibrobacterota bacterium | reverse complement strand
TGAGCACTGCGCGCTCGTGAGCCATCTCGACGCCCAGATGGGCAGGATCCTCGACTATCTCGAGGAGTTGGGCTGGGCAGACAACACGATTGTCATCCTCAACTCCGATCACGGCAACATGCTCGGCGAGCACGGACTCACACACAAGGGCGGCCAGAACTACGAGGGTGTCTCGCGAGTGCCCACCGTGGTACGCTGGCCGGGCCGCGTGAAACCGGGTTTGCGCAGTGGTGCGCTTGTGGACGGGACCGATTTCATGCCGACCGTGTTGGACATGCTCGGAATCGACGTGCCGGCGGAATTGCCCGGCCACAGTCTCGTGCCGCTCTTGGACGGGACCGTTGAGCGGGTCCGCGACCATGCGTTTGTCCAGTGGGACGACTACGGCTACACGGTGGTGGGCGAACGGTACAAGCTCACATGGTGGGACTGCGACAACGACGGCGAGCTGTACGACCTGCAGAGCGACCCGCTGGAGAAGAACAACCTGTACCGCGAGGCGGGAACCGCGGGCGTGCGCGAAGAACTGCTCGCGACCCTCAACTCGTGGCGGGACGAGCAGAAGCGCTGAGTGCGTCGGCAAGCGGCCGGCCTGGCACAACAGACGAGAGAAACTCCTCGACCGGCACACAGAGCACCGACCCCACTCTGCGCCGCTCCTTCGCCCGGTACAGAAGCAGTGGCAAGC
>CAZJJT010000856.1:0-1101 GCA_964546395.1 uncultured Fibrobacterota bacterium | reverse complement strand
TCGGAGAATGCAGCAAGTCCGCGCAGGTCGGCAGATTTCACGCCCGCCGCGTTCTTCACTTCGATTGCCATGAACGTGTCTGGACCGTATACCACGAAGTCCACTTCCAGGCCGGTGTGCGTGCGCCAGTAGTGCAGACGGCACTCGGAAGACCCGTTGTCGATCCACGCCAGCAGGTGCTGACACACGAGTGTCTCGAGTGCCGCGCCGTCGATTTCTGCGGGGCTGTCGAGCGGTCCGGTCGGACGGAGCGAGCGGTATACGCCGCAGTCGAAGTAGAAGAACTTCGGGTGCACGGTTGTCGTGCGCCGGGCACGGCGTGTGAAACACGGCAGCAGACGCACGACGAGCAGGTCCTGTGCAATCTCGAGGTACCCACTGACCGTCGAACGACGCACTTGGCAGTCACGGGCAACATCCGAGAGGTTCAGCACACTCGCCTGTGAAAACGATAGCGCCTCGAGGAAACGCGCAAAGGAGCCTATGGCCCGCACCACCGCATCGGCTTTCACCTCCTGCTCGAGGTAGACCCCGACGTACCCGCGCAGCACTTCGTTGGGGTCGGCAGCGGCATGAACAACCGGAAGCATGCCGAGAAGAAGTGCCCTTTCCAGAGAAAACGATGGGCCGAGCTCAGCAGCCATGAACGGGTGCATGGTCCTCGCCGCTGCCCTCCCTCCGAGCAGGTCGGTACCCACTCCCCTCAGCTTGCGCGCACTTGACCCCGTCATCACGAACTGGCGTGCCGCGCCCGAATCGATCATGCTGTGCACCACCGGCAGGAGTTGCGGAACACGCTGTACCTCATCGATCACAACCACCGGGACGGCCGGGGCTGCAGTGACACGCTCAACAAGCCGTCCGGGTTCGCTTGTCAGTTCGCGGTACTCGGACGGTTTCAGCAGATCCACCCTGATGGCTTCGGGGTATGCCTGCTGGATCCAGGTCGTCTTACCTGTACCCCTCGGGCCGAACAGAAAGAAGTGCTGTGGTGTTGTATCCCTGAGGCGTAGGAAGGTCTGCATGCCAGAAAAATAACCAATGCGTCGTAAAAAATCAATGATATTTTACATCGGCGTCGTATGTTTCATGGCCCCACGG
>CAZJJT010000855.1:0-1807 GCA_964546395.1 uncultured Fibrobacterota bacterium | reverse complement strand
GTCCCCCGTCGGCCGCTCTACCTCCCGGGGCAGGATCCACCCAACACCACGGTGTTTCTCACCACGATGCACCCCTGGCACAGCGAGTGGGGGACGTTCTCGAGCGGTGATGTGTGGGACAGGCCTGATGACTGGGCCGCGTACCGCAAGACAGGCAATCCCACGAACCCCAATGCGCGGGGTGGACACTCCGACGCGCTCGACTGGGACCGTCACCTTGGGCATATCGCGATTATCTACGACATGCTGCTTCCGTTCATCCTGACCGACGGGCGGATCGATGACGATGACCTGGGGATTGCCGAGAGCGGCAACGGGATTGCGGATATCCTCGACGAAGCGCGCAACGAGGTGGATTTCTGGCTGCGACTTCGGGACGGGCAGGGGTACTCGCACGGCCTGACGAACCCCAACGGGAGCAACGAGTTGTTCCAGGCTGCACCCACGGCCATGGCCGCCTGGGCAAACGCGGCCAACACGGCGATGCTCGCGGACTGCTTCAGGATAGCGGGTCAGCAGGCGCTGATGGCCGAGTACCGCGACAGCGCGGTGGCCGCCTACGAATACGCAGGCACGGGAGCGGCGAGACAGTTTTCCGTGGACGAGATCTGAAAATGCTGGCGGCGGCACATCTGTTCAACGTGACGGGCGAGACGTCGTACGAGGACGTGGTCAACACCGAGAGCGTGTGCACCGGGCCGACCGCTGTCCTTGACAACTACAACGCGGGCAACAACCGCAACCAGGTGTGGGCATCGGCCGCGTACCTGATGACGCCGCGGACGGTGCGGTACCCGACACTGCAGAGCAACATGCGCGCCTCGATGATCTACCAGGCGAAGCAGAAGGAGACCAATGCGGTGGATTCGCGGCCGAGTCGCCGGGCCTGCGACCTGCTGTGCGGCTATTTCCGCACCTCACACTATGTCGATCGCACGATGGTTGCGCACGCAGTGACCACCGATGCGCAGGAGAGGACGCTGTTTCGCAGGGCGCTGGTGCTGGAAGCCGACTATGGGCTGGGGCGCAACCCACTCAACATGATCCAGATGACTACGCAGACCACGGGACTTGCCGGCAAGCGCAGCGTGCAGGGCGCGTACACTTCGGGGCGCAACGACGGGGTGCCGGGGATGCACCCGGGGCATACACCCTACATGAACCTTGACGACTGGTACTGTGGGATGGAGATGGGGTGCCCTTCGCGGCTGCACGGCCAGAGCTACCCGGCCAACTTCACGAGTACCTGGCCGATAGGCGAGGGCTATTTCAACACGCGTTACGTGTGGGCTCACAACGAGTTCACGCCGCAGCAGACCATGCGGGGGAAGATGGCGCTCTACGGGTACCTGTACGGCCTGGGCGACCGGCACAGCAGCGCCGTGGGCCCCGGGGGCGGCGGACGGCGTGTCGCTTCGCACGGCGCGCCATCGGTGCGACTCACTGGGAGACGGTTGCAGGTGTCGGAGGCGGGCGAGTACGAGCTGCGTGTAGCTGACTTGTCCGGGCGGACCGTGTGGGCACGGAAGGTGCGGGTTGGCCCGAGCGGCCTCGTACTGCCGGCGCGTGCACTGCCTCGCGGCATGTGGGTGCTTCGTGTGCGGGGCTGCGGCATGTGGACGCGGCTGGTGTGTCGCGTCCGCTAGTCTTTCTGTTCAGCTATCCTGCTCAGGACCGCAACGTGCGCGCGTTCTTCAGCGATGATGTTGTCGAGCGCGCGCCGGTCCTCCGCTTCGTCGAGTACATCCGCCAGTCCCGCGTAGAAGAGGATCGACCTTTCCTCCATACGGATCGCGCTCCAGAGAAT
>CAZJJT010000854.1:0-1811 GCA_964546395.1 uncultured Fibrobacterota bacterium | reverse complement strand
TGACAGAAGTCTCAGTGGCTCGGCGGTGGTCTCTCTGGACAGACTTGGTGGCGGCACACTCGTTGTGGTGGCTGAAGCGGAAGGGAAGGTGCTCGTTGAGCGTGTGGTCAACGCCAAGTAGGGAGGGTTCTGCAGCGGCACAGTGCGGGTCCGGCCCAGCGCGCCCTGCATGCCACCGTGCTTGCCCGGCCGGTACCCGGCGCAAGCCCACAGATCACGCCGTCGCGGTTGGCACTAGAGCCCCTCGATGCACATGCCGACAACGTGGTAGTCGACCTTCCACTCCGAGCCCTTGCCTTGCCCGTCTGTCCCTTCCTTCGGCGAGGGCTCGGAGTACCATCCCCCATACTCCAGATCCACGAAAGCGTTCTGGACGAATGCCACGCATGAATCGAGGGCAGGCGTGAGTTCGGCGGCGCCGCGCGCCGTGACGTAGTGCTGCAGCGCCCGGACCGCTTCACACTGCTCCCACCATCCCGTGCGTTTTTCGGCGACTCCGTCATAGCCGGCCGGGCTGAAAATGCCGCCCTGCAGGGTGTCGAGGCCGATGCCCATGCCGTAGTCGAGGAACTCGCGTCCGGTGGCGAGCAGGTGCGCGGGAAGGCCCAGCTGATTCGCTCTTGACAGAAGGTAGGCCCACTCGAACGCGTGGCCGATGTCGTAGCGTCCGCCGTGCGTTCCGGGGAGCAGGTGCCACTGCCGGTCGAAGACTTCGGGCAGACATCCGGCGGCATCGCGGAGGCCCAGCACGAAACTGCCCACCGCGCCGGCTTCAGCAAGCAGGCCCGGCTCCAGGCCGGTGTCAGCCGCCGCGAGCAGCGCTTCGAACAGGTGCATCAGCGGGTTCTGCGAGCGGGTGTCGGATGCCCGGGAGAAACCGCGGTCGAACTCTGCGACGAACCCGCCGCCGGGCTCGCGGAAGCGCTCGCGGAGGATGTCCCAGGTGTGCAGGGCCTCTTCACGCAACCGCTCATCGCTGAGCACCGACCAGGCGTGACACAGTCCGAACAGCGCGAACGCGTGACCGTAGCAGTCCTTCTTCGTGTCGAGCACGGTGCGGTCGCTGTCGACCGCCCAGAACCATCCGCCATGGTCGCGGTCGCGGAAGCGCTTCACGAGGAACGCGGCCCCCGACTCGACTGCTTCACGGTAGGCGCGGTTGCCGGTGAGACGGTAGCCGCAGGCGAAGTTGTAGAGAAGGCGGGATTGGGAGACGATCGTGCCGTGGGTTTTCCCGGTGGGCTGCCACCGTCGGTCAAAGTGGGGGAGGAAGAGACCCGAGGGAGTCGGGGCCGCGGCCAGCCAGTGCGGCAGGATATCGTCGAGGAGCAGAGAGCGGTACCAGTTCATTGATGCCATTCCTTCCTCGCGTGTCGGCATTCACGCGGGCAAAATACTCGTCGTTGCGGCGCCCCGGCCCCTGCATGCAGTTGTTCTCTGTCGCTCCATGATGTAATCTACTGAGATACGGTCCTGACCCATGGCCGGACACACCATCCCGCTTCGCCACGAAGCGGCCTTCGCGGAGGTCCCTGCATGAGGCGCGCACCTTCACTGCTGTCGGCTGTTCTGCTTTCGTTCTCGCTCAACGTTCAGGCACAGCTTGCGCAGGGCGAGAACATCACGCTCTGGAACCCGTGCAATATCGGGAACCTGATGGACAACGTGGACTCGCTGTGGATGGGCGGGATGTTCCTGCGGGACACGGCCAAACCGTTCACCATCGGGCTGCACGGCAACGAAGCCGGCATCTGGGGATACATCTACTTCATGCTTCCCGGGCATGCAGACTCGGCATGCTACATCTGCTG
>CAZJJT010000853.1:0-1814 GCA_964546395.1 uncultured Fibrobacterota bacterium | reverse complement strand
TGTTGGCGCGTATCACCACACCGTCAGCCGAGCGCTCCACACTCACATGCTCGTCGCCGATCATGAACCCAGTCACGAATATGTCGTCATTCTCCGAGCTGCCCAGCGTCACGACGTCCTTGTCGAGCTTGTATACCACATGCTTGTTGGTCTCGATAAGCACCGGCGTGAACGCGGCGTTGTCGGACGGTTCTCCGCTGCGGGTCGCCGCAGTGTCGCTCCCGGCAACCGCCTCGGCGGCAGCCTCGATGTCCGGCGCATGGCGGCTTGTCTCGGTGGTCACCTCCTTGCTGCTCGCCGCGGCCTGGGGCGCCGACGACGGCGATGCAGGTGCCCCGCCCGCGGCCGTCTCGAACACCACGCTGTGTTTGCCGATCGAGATAACATCGCCGTGCTGCAGCTGCACGCTCTTCACTCGCTTGCTGTTGACATAGGTGCCGTTGAGCGAGTTAAGGTCCGTCAGCACATGCCCGCCTGAAGCGTCGGTCTCGATCCGGAAGTGGCGGCGCGAAAACCCCATATTGGCCACCGAAATCGTGTTCTCCGGGAGACGTCCCACCGTGATCACGGGGTCGTCAAGTTCGTACGTCTTCAGATGCCTGTCGTTGTACTTGATAATGAGACGCACCATAAGTGAAGACTTTCGCCTGTCCAGAGATGGGTGTCTGTGCAACCAATGCATCCGCGCCAGACAGCTGTTCCGGCACTCGATTGCACCGTAGTTACTTGAAATATATCTTAGGGTCGTGCCGGGATCAAACGGAAAATCAATCACCAAGGGCCAACGCCCCGGCTCCCCCCCGCACGACCTTCCCCACGTGCTCCGGGTCCGGCACCTTCCCGGCACGGTTCCGGGGCTCTTTGCACTGGCCGTGGCACTGGCCGCACTGGTCTGCTGCTCGCTCTCGCCACGTGAGCTGCAGCAGCGGGAACTCGCCAGGTTGTACCGCAGGCTCGACTCCCTTGGCTACGCCCGGCAGGAGTGCCGCCGCGCGGGCCGGCCGCTGGCACACATGGAGCACGAGGTCATGGCGGTACTCGACACGGTCCGAACCGTGTTTGACTCTGGAGGTGCGGCACTCGGTCCGCCTCGCGTCCAGCCGTGGCATGTTCCGGGTGTGCTTTCGCCGCCCCAGAGGTTCTGGCTCGTGAGCGGCCTGCTTGCCTGCTGCGTGCTGGCCCTGTACGTTCAGCGGCGGCGTCGAGGCCCGGCCACGCGTCGCCCGGCGAAGCGCCGCGCCGAGCGGGCGCGTGCTGCCAAGGCCCCCCACAAGAAGTCGAAGCGCGCGGCACCTGTGGTTGCGCCCGAGAAGGATGAGAAAAAGCTGTATCTGAAGGTGCAGAACATGGACAGGACTGTCGGAACAGCGCCGGAGCCCGCGGCGACTGAGACACCGCCCAGAAGACCGCCGAAGGTGCCCGCGCCGGTACGACCCCGTGCCGCCGCCGCGCCAGAGCCTCGCCGCCGCCCGGCGGTTCGGCAGCAGCCTCGGGCGCAGGTGACACCGGCCGCGCAACCACCGGCCGCGCCCGTTGCGCAACAGAAGCCGCGCGCGCGTCCGGTGTCCACTCCGCCACGGGACGATCCCCCTCGCCTGGGGCCTGGGGCAGCCGTGCGCTCGCCGGTTGACGAGATCAGGCACCGCGTGCTGAGCGCCACCGAGTCGGGCTCCTCGCCCGAGGAGATCGCCTCGGAACTCGGGCTGAGTGCCGACCACGTTCGGCTGATACTCAGGGTAAGCCGCCGCGACCGGTAAACAACCGCCCGCATAGCGGGCGGCATTGTTCGAGCGCCCTATAAGGGCGCTTTCAGT
>CAZJJT010000852.1:0-1817 GCA_964546395.1 uncultured Fibrobacterota bacterium | reverse complement strand
TATCGATTGGCCGCATATGGCCTGCTGAGTCGACGCTGTCGGCCCTCATCTGGGTGAACCGCGCCGACACCAGCGCGAGTGCCTGGTCTTCGATGGCAAGCGTGCAGGCGGCGCTGGCCACATAGAGAGCCCCGCTATTGATCGTGAACCGCACGAACGTGCCCACCACGCACGATACGAGACCTGGCCAGTCCGGGCAGCGCTCGCTCTCCACCGTGTCGCTGCCGACAACCTGCACGGAGACAATCGCGTAGTGGTATGTGCCGCTTGCCAGCCCCGGGAGGTCGTGAAACGTGGTGCTGTCGGCGCTGATGTGCCGCCGCGGACCGCTTGACACCAGCCACGTGGTGTCGGGTTCGCCTTCTGGTGTGGTGGCAGTGGAACGATAGACACGGTAGAACGAGATGTCGCCGGCTGCCGGTGGCTGCCAGGAGAGGGCGATCGTGCTGCCGTTCCACACGGCACTCAGGCTGGTGGGTGCGGGAGGAGCGGGAGGGAGTGTGCGAAGCGGGACTGGCCCTTGGACAAACGGTGCGTGGTCGGGATACTGCGTGACAACGCGGTACCAGTACGTCGTTGAAGGGGTAAGTCCCGTGTCTGTATACGGGTTGCCGGTGGTGGTTGTGACCGGCGTGTAAGTCCCTGCGGAGTCGCTGGCACGCTCAACTGTGAATGTCCCTGCCATGATCGGAGATTCAGCCCATGTAAGCGTAATGGACGTGGAGTGCCGTCTGACTGCGGCGATGCTCTGGAGGCCTGGTGTGGCTATCGACACGAGTATCCCCGGCGGGGTCTCTACGCCATTGACCGTGGCGGTAACGCGGTAGTAGTACGTAGCGCCCTGCGACACAGTCAAGTCAACATATGACAGCTCACTGGTGAGCGCAACCGGCTGGTAGCCAGCGGCAGTGTCGGTTGCACGATAGACCGTGTAGCCGGTTGCCCCACTCACCGCATCCCATGACAACTGTACGCCCCACGGCAGAACCGTGTCGGCAACGAGGACGGTCGGGCCGGTGAGAGATGCGGGGGGGGTATCGGTGGGGGCCTTCGTATCATCCCGGCTGCACAGCGACAGCAGACAGAGAACAGCAACGGGAAGCACTCGCTTCATGGCGCCTGTCCTTCGCATGTGGTACGTTGCTGCCTGCGGGCGATGCATCCGGCCCGCACCGTACTGTCGCCGGCACCCGGGGCAAGGTTCCCGGCGGAAGATGCGATCGCCTGCATCAGGAAAGATAGTAGGGGCCGCAAGGAGCGACACGACGCCCAGCCGGACAGCTATCTTTCCCATAGCAGCAGTACGACCTGCTCACAGGAGGACGAGATGCGATACGAGGTTCGCCCCATGCTGGCTGCGGGTTTGGTTGTTCTTCTTGCCGCCAAGTCCGACGCGGTCACGATGCGTATCTACCATATCGGCAACAGTCTCACCGATGAAGTCAAGTACGACCAGTTTATGGGTCTGGCCGAGAGTCGCGGGCACACCCATATCTGGGGACGGCAGATGATCCCCGGGGCCCCCCTCGGATGGAACTGGAACCACCCCGGTGAGGGGTTTATCAAGCCGCCCTACGGCGGCTACTACACGGCGCTCACCGAGTATGATTGGGACGCGCTCGTGCTGCAGCCGTTTCAGTGGGGCTACCGCACCGAGGCCGACTACGCCAACCGGTTTACGGGCCTCGCACTCAGGCGCTACCCGCAGACCATGACCTACATCCACATGACCTGGCCGCTCAATGATGTCGGCTCATACGGGGAGTTCGAGTCACAGTGGCTGGAGGGCCCCGAGGCCACGAACCGCTCTCGGGCAT
>CAZJJT010000851.1:0-1820 GCA_964546395.1 uncultured Fibrobacterota bacterium | reverse complement strand
CCAGGATTGGGGATTGCAGATTGCCAGGATTGGGGATTGCAGATTGCCAGGATTGAGGATTGCAGATTGCCAGGATTGGGGATTGCAGATTGCCAGGATTGAGGATTGTAGATTGGGCGGCAACGGCGACAGCATTGCAGATTGCCAGGATTGTGGATTGAATGCAACTGCCATTGTCGCTTCGCCTTCTGGGTGGGCCGGGGGTCTCTCCACATTACCGGTCCGTTGTCTGCCTTGCGGGGGTATAGGGCCGTGGCCGACCAACGGGAGGGCGCCTACGGGAGTCCCCTCCACAGAAACCCGCGCATGCAGGCGTACCTGCGGGTACACCGGGCACCGCAATATGCTATTTTGGCCCACAGATTCTTTGGATTCGGGGACAGCGTTCTGCCGGGGGGCTATTCACATCTACCGATGCTGGCCGGGCGTGCGACGAGTTGACCCGGGAGAGACTGGCGAAGGAGGCGGTATGAAGCGGTGTGCGGTGGTGCTGAGTGTGGTGGTGTGTGCCCTGGCCGCAGTGGCGCAGGAGGCGCCCACAGGGGGCGTGGTGGAGATGAAGGGCAAGGAGAAGGAAGCGCTCGAGGGGCTGAAGGGCACGGTGTCGGGGCTCATCTGCTGGAGTTCCTCACGCTCTAACAGCCGACACGATATCTGGCTGATGAACGCGGACGGCACCGAGCCGCGGCAGCTCACCCAGGGCGACCAGGTCGACTGGTTCTCGCGGTTCTCGCCGGACGGCCAGCGGGTGCTGTTTGTTCGCAGCAAGAGCGGGTGGGTGCCCGAGGGTGATGCCGAGATGCACGAGAAGTGGGACCTGTGGACGATTGGTGTGGACGGCAGTGACGAGAAGAAGGTGGCGGAGAACGCCTGCTGGGGTTCGTGGCGTCCCGAGGGTGATTCGATCGTGTTCGCGCGCGGCCCGAAGGTGTTTCTGAAGGACCTGTCGAGCGGCGAAGAGAAGGAGATACTGGACGCCGAGGCGGTGTTCAAGAAGAGCACGTACTCGCAGCAGCCGCAGCTCTCTCCCAACGGCAAGTGGCTGGCGATCACGCTGCGCGGCACCACGCGCGAGACCGGTATCTACGACCTGGAGAAGAAGGTGTGGTACAGCACGGGCGGCGGCTGCCAGATCAACTGGTTCCCGGACAACAAGCGTGTGGTGCGCATGAACGAGGGCCAGGGCAACGGCGGCACCGAGGTGCTGGCCATCGACATCGGCGACAACGGCGAGCCGGTGCAGAAGATTACCGCACTGCGGGTGCCAAAGGAAGTGAAATTCATGGACCTTCCGGGTCGCCGCTCGCACGAGTATTTCCCCAAGATGGACCAGACCGGCAAGTGGATGGTGTGGTGCGCGACGCAGTACGGTCACGAACACGACATCTTCGACTACGAGGTGTTCATCTGGAATATCGACACCGACAAGAAGGACGGGTGGGTGCGGCTGACATTCCACGACGGCAACGACCGCTGGCCTGATATCTACACCACTCAGCAGTAAGAGGGGATGAGAAGCTCGCACCACGAAGTGCACGAAGGTCACGAAGGGACAGTGGGGGATGGCCAACCCTCATCTTTGCTTCGCGTTCTTCGTGTCCTTCGTGGTGAATTCTCTGTATCTCCTGCGCGCGTATCACGGGGAGAATCGTGAAGATAGTCGTCGTTGGTGCGGGGACCGTGGGCAGGAGCCTGGCCGAGCATCTCAGCCGCCAGGAACACACGGTTTCGGTGGTGGAACGTAACGCCGGGCTGTGTGACGAGCTGAGCGGGCGGCTCGATGTGCTGGCGGTCAACAGCCGTGGCGGTAACCCGCGGGC
>CAZJJT010000850.1:0-1822 GCA_964546395.1 uncultured Fibrobacterota bacterium | reverse complement strand
GCCCGTCGCGAAGCAGCTCGGCAAACAGGCGTATCGACGTGAGCGGCGTCTTGAGTTCGTGCGACACGTTGGCGACAAACGTGGTCTTCTGCTGTGCCAGGGCAATCTCGGCGTTGACCGCACGCAGGACCAGCACGCCGCCCGTGGCGATCGAGATGAACAGCGTGAGTACGAGCAGCCCGAGCACCAACTGGGTGGTGCGGGCGCGCGAGGACAGCATGTCGGGGTCTGCCAGGTACGCGGCAGCTTCCCAGCGCGGGAGCAAACTGCCGAGCTCGCGAGAGACAAACGGCCTGCGCCAGTCACGCTCCGCCTCCGGGTCGGGTACGAGCAGCGGCCGGCCGTTGTGGTCGAGTATCGTGAGAATCCGCGCGCCGGTGGCAAGCTGCGGCAGTGCCCCAAGCAGCATCTCGCGCAGTCGCGCCATGGCAATCGAACACCCCACAATCGAGTCGCCCCCGGCCCGACGCCAGTACAGAAGCATCATCCGCTCGTCAATCAGCCGTGGAACGATCCCCGAACGCTTGCCCTCGGCTATCTGCGAGAACCGCAGCGACTCGGTGACATACATCGACAACTCGCGCACGGTGCGTGTCTTCGCCCTGGCCTTGGTCTTCGGTGTGCCCCTCCGTGACACCACGCTGCGAGAAGCCAGCTTCCTACCCTCCTTCGCGGCATTCTCGTAGACCTGCTGCTGCAGCTCTTCGTCCTGGTCGAACTTGCTCACCGCCTGCTGGCGCATGGCCGTGTTGCTCGCCAGTTCGTCGTAGTTCTTCGTGAGGTCTTTCTCGGAGGCGACGATATCGTCGGCGTACTCGCTGGCGATGTTGCGGTAGACTTCGACCGGCCGGCGGTCAAGGAAGAAGTCGAGATTGAGCGCGAGGAACTCGCGGTCGATGTCGCGCACGTACGGCGTATTGGGCGGCCAGTCCATGCTCCCCGAGCGGCGGAACACGAATGGCACTTCCACCAGGCTGTCCTGCGCGGGCCAGTGCGCGACGCCTCGGGGAAGGTCCCAGCCGGCCACGCCCGGGCCGCTGGTGTCCAGGTGTGCCTTCACGCCTTCAAGCACTGCTTCCGCCTGACCGACCGTGAGTGTAAGCTCTGCCTGCAGCGTCGACTCCAACTGCTTCTCCTGGTAGGCCTCTTCCCGCCCGGCAGCACGGACCGCGATCAGGCTCAGCGCCACGCCGGGCAACAGCACGGCCAGCGCGAAGACGACGCCAATGCGCAGTGCTGTTCTGGGGCTTCCGGGCCGGGCCATGCAGCGCTCCTGTTCGGTACTACTCGAAAATACTGGCGTACGGGGACCGGGTAGCCACAGACGTGCGGGCACACCGAGAGGGGCGAACGCGAGCACTGAGGAGTATTGTGTCAGAACGACGCGTGTCCATCCCCGGTTCCCACTTCCGCGTCCTCGATCCCGCCTTCGTGTCTCTGTGGCAATCGCCCCCCCCTTCACCGGAGAGATTCTCTGCTCACTTCGCTTCCCGCAATCAGGACGGGTACCCCGCACCGGAGCTCCTCCAGCTCGAACAGCTCGTCGATGTCCTCGTCGCGCATCGCCACACACCCCCAGGTCCAGTTGCTCCAGATGCCGCCGCCGTGGATCGTTATCGACCCGCCAATCTGCGCCGGCTTCCCGTCCACCAGCGGGATTGCCTCGCTTCGCAGCGCATCCGCGTAGCGTCGGCGGTCGACTGCGTTGGGGTAGCTGACGCCTATGGAGCGGTGGAACGAAGACACCGGCTTGAGGAACGCCACCCGGTACCTGCCTTCCGGTGTGGACATGCAGTCGTAGTGCAGCTTGCGGTTGCGCGGG
>CAZJJT010000849.1:0-1831 GCA_964546395.1 uncultured Fibrobacterota bacterium | reverse complement strand
AAGCACCACCGTACCGTCAACAGGACGGTTGTGGAGGTGCGCGACTATCTCGTCGAGTGTGACTATCGGGTAGACGGGTATGTGGAGCGACTCGCGCAGCTCGACGAGGGCGCTCTTGTCGCCGCTGCCCTTCTCCATACGGTCCACCGAAACGATGACGCCCGTGTACGTGACGCGCGCAAGCGGCTCGAGCAGGGCGAGCGTCTCACGAATGGAGGTCCCCGCCGTCGTGACATCCTCGATTATCACCACGCGTTCGTCGTCGCGCACCCGGTGTCCCACCACCGCACCGCCTTCCCCATGGTCTTTGACTTCCTTGCGGTTGAACGCGAAGGGAAGGTTACGGCCGTGCTCGTGCGCCATCGCGATCGCGGTGGCCACCACCAGCGGGATCCCCTTGTACGCAGGACCAAACAGCACATCCACGTCGTCGCCGACCCCGGCACGCAGGGCCTGTGCGTAGTATGCGCCGAGACGCAGCATCTGCTCGCCCGTTTCGTACGTGCCGGTGTTGACGAAGTAGGGGGTGCGTCGGCCGCTCTTGGTCGTGAAATCGCCGAACATCAGCACGCCGCTACGCACCATGAACTCGATGAACTCCTGCTTGTACTGCTCCACCGCTCCTCCTTACGTATCTGTTCCCACTTCGATCTTCAGACCGTCGTACGCAAACTCCATGCCGTTGTCGAGCAGATGGCGGTCCTGCTGGTAGTGTATATCGTGGCACATGTGTACGAACAGGCAGCGCCGTGGTGCCAGTTCGCGCGCGAGCGCCACACTCTCTTCGACTATCATGTGAGTCGGGTGTGGCCGCTCATCGCGCAGGCAGTTGAGCACGAGGCACTCCAGGCCAGTCAGCTTCTGCTTCTCGCTGTCGGCCATGCGTTTCATGTCGGGGATGTAGGCAAGCGGGCCGATACGGAACCCCAGGCAGCCCGTGAGCACGCCGTGTTCGACCGCAACAGGGGTAAGTGTCTGCCCGAAGAGCTCGAACGGGCCGCGCACCACATGTGACTCGAGGCGCGTGATTCCGCCGCCGACGTATGCCTGCGGGTCGAACGCGTAGCCGAACGCCCGACACGCCTCAGCCACGGTTTCCTCCGATGCGTAGAACGGAAGCGGGTTGCGTGTGAACGAGCGGAGATCGGGGATACCCCCCATGTGATCCATGTGACGGTGGGTGAGCAGGAGAGCATCTATGCGCGTAACGCGTTCGCGCAACACCTGTTCGCGGAAGTCCAGCGAAGCGTCACACAGCAGCGCATGGGCACCGAGATCGACGTGGATGGAGCAGCGTGTACGACGGTGCCGCGGATCGTTCTCAGCGGCCTCACACACGCCCTTGCGGCACCGCGCGCGCCCGTCGAGCATGCAGTCGATAGAGGGTACCCCGTGCGAGGTCCCCGTGCCCAGAAACGTTACCCGCATGTCGGTTGCTCCGTGCGTGGTGAGGCCCGAAAATACTTCCACTGCCGAGCGTGCCCCTTGCAGCGCGCGGGTGCGGATAGTATACAAGGGCAGCGCGCAGCACGATCTCACAACACAGGAGCGACACCATGGCCCTGGACTTCACGATCTCTTCGCTGGGAACCGCGGCATACGACTCGCCCATCAAGCTCTCGCGCAGCGCTGGTGATTTCATCGCCAACTATGTCACCGACGACCAGCGGATAGTGTACGATATCAACGTGGAGCCGGACCGTGAGTACCGCTATGCTGCCTCCGAGTTGCTCGAACTTGCCGGCCCGCGTGACCGCGTGTTCTTCGATGTCGCGACCATTCATGCCGCGGTGGTGACCTGCGGCGGCCTGTGCCCGGGGCTCAACGACGT
>CAZJJT010000848.1:0-1834 GCA_964546395.1 uncultured Fibrobacterota bacterium | reverse complement strand
CGGGTTCTTCCGCAGTCGTTTCGGGGACCGCCCACTCCTTGAAGCACTCCTGCCCCGGGTGCTCGACGTTGTTGACTCCGCCAGCGACGGGGTGGTGCTCAAGAGTCGACTGACGTGGCTCAGCGTGCTTGTGGATTCGCCATGCGGTATTGGTCTCATCCACGCAGACCGCGGGCTGGCCGAGCGCCTGACCGATGTCCTTGGCCGTCGACTGACCTTCCCGACAAAAAGCGTCCGTCGGTCAGTAGCCGCCCTGGTGAGCGAGATCCCGCTGGCACGCGCAACAGAGTTGACACTCGCGATGCTGGAGGACCGGGCCGAAAGTGTACGACGCGTGGTGGCCGGTCATATGTGGTTTCTCAGGCGCCGACACGACGATGCACAGTACCGGCCACTGTTCGAGGAGTTCCCCGAGCTTCTGCATGGTCTCGAACGACACCGTCAGAAGGAGACCAAAGCATCCGTGAAGATCCGTATCCTCCGCGGGTACGCGGCCAATCTGCAGTCGCCGGGCGTAGTGAACGCGTGCGTGTCTGCTCTGGGCGACCGATCTCGGACTATCCGGGCCGAAGCGTTCAGGATTCTGGCGGCAAATGGGCACGGCGATATGGCGCGCACACATTTGGCTCACGATCGCAGCCGCAAGGTACTTCGCCGAGCGGGGCTTCTTGCCGTGCCACCACGCGTTTCGCACCACGAGTCACCGGGGAAGTGAGGTGCGGGCGGTGAATACGGAGGGGCTATATTGGGACTGGACGACGGCGGGCTGTATGTGGACACGTGCCACACTGCAAGAACGTTACCGCGTTCGCCTTGCCGTCGTCCACTCTCGCTTCGCCGCGGTCGAAGTCGTTCGCGACGCGGCGTCGCTCAGGTGTGCTTCTTCTCCATGTCTACAAACCCCCGCTCCGCTTCCTGCACGTGGGCCTCGAGTTCGCCCGTATCAACCGTGAAGTCCAGCAGAGCGCTCAGCACCGCAATGACCGCAAGTGAGGCCTTGGGGTAGGGGCTGTTGGTGGCGTAGGACGGGATCGTACCGAGGAAACACGCAGCATCGATGGCCCGAGTCCTGGCGGCAGCGAGCATGAGCCCGTTGAGGCCCGCAATGTAGCCATCGGGCATCGGTGTGACTCCTGCACTTGCGGCACGTGCTATGAGAGCCTCGTTGGTACAGGCGATCAGCACCTTCGATGCATCCCTGCAGCTCATGGTCTGCGCGAATGCCGCTGAGGTGTAAATGGCCTTCGCCTTGAACTGCTGCGCGGCATCGAGTACCGCTTCGGCCATGGCGGCTGCACCTGGTCCCGCCGCTTGCGTGTTGCTCCCGAACAGGATGAGGTCCGACTCCGGCTTGTAAAACGGTGCCATGTCGATCTCGGCGAATGGCTTGGCGTCGAGTTTCCGGCGCAGGTAGTCCACGGCCGTGATCGCGACATTCCCCATGCCCGGCCAGGCAGCGAGGAGTGTCGGCGGTGAGCGGAACGTGACCTCCTCAGAGATGCGCATCGTGGACTCCAGTCGTGCTTCTGTGGTTTGGATGTCTGGCCCTGTCCCGGTGCCGATTACCGGTAATATCGGCATTGCCAAGTGGCTGCGCAAGCACTTCCGCACAAAGGCAGTCGCGCAGAATGTCCCGCTGCGATGTACCATCGCCATGCGGGGCTCTCCCTCGTGGCATTGCTCTTGCGTGGGTCCGTGCGACCGACGGTCGCGAGGCGGATTGGTGCCGGGGGCGAGACGCAGAATGGGCAGCCCCCCAAGGCTACCCATTCTAATAGAAGTATACCATGTGATCCGCCTTCTGTCACCGCTGCATTTGTCAAGACGCAAATCT
>CAZJJT010000847.1:0-1841 GCA_964546395.1 uncultured Fibrobacterota bacterium | reverse complement strand
TTGGAGATGATCGCGTGCTTGCCCGCCTCGTAGCTCGAAGACGTGTCCAGCGACTCGAACGACTCAACCAGGGCAACGAGTTCGTTGAACAGCGAGTCGATCGCCGCATCCGCGAGCGGCACGACGGGCTCATCCTGGTTGCTCGTAGGATCGCTGCAGAGCAGCACCAGTGCTGCGACAGTGCACACTACCGTCGATATCAGCCATGCGTTGCGCCTCATGGATTCCCCCTGGGGGTTATGGTTATCTGTGAATATCGCTGATGTGCGCGTGGAAGTCAACCAGAACCCTGACCCTCCGCGTTCACCGATCTGATCAGCCGCGAGACCTGGTCAACCATGTACAGCGGAACGCTGAGAACTCCTGCGCCGAAACTCAACGGGTGCTGACTCACCCTGATCCCGAACGGCACATGGTACTGCTCCCGAAACACCTTCAGACTCCGCAGCGAGCCAGTACTGCCCGCCTTCACTTCGATCGGGAACACCTGTGTACCATGCGCATACAGATAGTCCACTTCGGCATTGTCCGAGCGGCCCTCACGCGACCAGTAGTACAGCCCCCTGTCCGCACGTGTGCCGGCAGCCGCGGCCAGCTCCTGGCCCACGAACTGCTCGGCAACCGCCCCGGCATGCACCCCCATCACATCACGCGCCAGCGCCAACTCCGCACTCGCGCCGCACATCGACTGCATCAACCCCACATCGAGCATGATCACCTTGAAATTCCTGTCGCTCGCCTCCGCCTCGAACGGCAGCCCCGCACCGGACGTCTGCCGCACACGCCGCAGCACACCCGCTTTCTCCAACAGCACCACGGCCTGTTTCAAGTCGCGGGACAGCGTCTCGCGATCGACTTCCGTGTACCGGAACTTCCGTCCCACCATCCGTGCCGCGGATGCGAATACCTGCTGGACGTGCGGCACCCGGGCATGTGATGCGTACTTCGCGAAGTCGTCACGGTAGGTCTGGGCAAGGGATAGATGCACACGCTGCGCCCGGGACACATCATGCGACCGCACGTACTCCGCCACCGCTTCAGGCATGCCGCCGACAGCACAGTACGCCCTCACCTGGTTCAGCAAGTGCTCGTGTACCGCCTGCACCGGCGGCCGGTCCGGTGCGCACCCCGCCAGCATCTCGCGGGCCTGCGCCTGCCCCGTCGCATCAAGGAACTCACCGAACGACATGGGTTCGACATGCGCGTGGTCCACACGCCCCACCGGCATGTGGAACTCCTCGAGCTCGAGCGCGAACTCGAGCAGCGACCCCGCGGCTATGACATGCAGTTCATGCTGCCGCTCGTGGAAGTACCGCAATGCGGTGATCGCACGCGCACACAACTGCACCTCGTCAAGAAACAACAGCGACCGGCCCGGCTCGATCGGCTGACCTCCGACAACCGACAGCGCTGCCACTACCTCCGAGGGCTCAAGCGAACCGGCGAAGCACTGCGCGAACCGTGGCTCCAGCTCGAAATTGACCGTCACAACACCGCCGAACTGCTCGTGTCCGAACAGCTCAACCACGTATGATTTCCCAACTTGGCGTGCACCACGAACCAGCAGGGGCTTGCGGCTCGGGTCGTCTCTCCATGACAGGAGAAACTGCTGAATATCCCGTTTCATGCGTTCCTGTTTCCTGTCTTGATCATTATTGGCCCCACTTTTCTGCGGTCATTGTCTATTATACACCCAAACAATGAGAATGGCAAGCCTGAAAACGGCCGCGGGCATGCGTCAACGTTCACATCTTGGGTTTTTTCGGGGTCGGGGTCGGGGTCGGGATCGGGATCGTCTCTTGCTGTTTCGTGCTCGTGCTCGTACTCGCTATCGTACTCGT
>CAZJJT010000846.1:0-1842 GCA_964546395.1 uncultured Fibrobacterota bacterium | reverse complement strand
TGCACGCCCCCCCAAGTTTGGGGGGGGTGGGACAATCAGTGGAACCAGTCACCGGGGGGCTGGGCTCCACTATCGTTACCTTCCACGCTGGGGTGTAGGGGGCGCCCAGCCCCCTCCATATGTTTCGTGTCAAGAAGAAACCATAGTGCGTGTCATTGGAATCACCGCAAGTCCACCTGTGAAGCAGAATGGACTCGAGAACCGCTTCCCTGCCGGCAGTCGCGCCGGTGAAGATTGAGACGGTGGGCGTGGTGTCGACGCGCGAGGATATCGTGCGGCAGGCACGCGAACTCGGCGCGCGGCTGGCACAGGGCTGAGAGGACCGCAGGCCCGTACCTGCACGGCGCTATTCCTCGGGCGCCTGGCCCCGCAGCCATTCGAGAGCGGCACTCTCGTCGGTGAACACGCGCGTGGGAAACGTCCCGCGGTTGAACCCAATGAAGAAGTTGGCCATGATCCTGGTGAGCGGGCTTGCGGTGAGCAGCGCCACCGCCGACACGCACGTTGCGGCCTCGGGCCCGCTGAGATACTGCCGCGCATCACGTGTCACCGAACGGCACCTGCGGATATCGACGAGGATAGGGTAGCGCCCACCCCCCGCCACACGCTTCATCGCCGCCACCTCGCGCCGGGCCGAGGTCAAGGTAACACGCGCACCTTCGTGCCCCACCTCGTGCATGATCCCTTCCTCGTCCAGCCACACATCACTGACCGAGGTATCGATCACTTCACTCTTCACGACCGTACCGCTCATACTGCTCATTCCTGTGCCAGTTGTGGGGATCTCGATGGAGCCGGCGTGGCGCTTCACCACCCGAAATATGGTCAATCGGGACCAGGAAGTCAACGATATTTTCGTTGTCAGCCACGGACCGGTGGGACCGACGGGCCCGGGGACTCACATCGACGATTCGCGCACCGAGAGGAACCCGTCCATGGTGTACTCGTGCGGGTTCCGCCGGCGGGGTGCAGCCATGACCGGCGGATACAGTACGTGTGAGACCGCCCGTCGGGCGACCTCGCGGGTGCCGAAGTTGTAGCTGGTGATGCCCTGCCTGAGCGCCTCCTGCGTGTCATCAAACGAGTACAGGGCGATGTCTCCCGGCACTCGAATCCTCTTGTGGCGGAGGTACTCGATACAGATGCTCGCGAGAACATCGTTGGAGCACACAAAGGCCGTGCCCCGGCTGTCGCGCAGCACGCGCGACACAAGGTCACAGGCGCTGCGGAAGAACTGCTCATACCGTTCGCGCAGCATCTCCAGGTGGTAGCACTGGGGATATGCCCGTTCTCGTATCCACCGTTCCCCGAGCGCCGCAAACTCGCGCCCTGCCGCTGCCCCGGCACGCTCCGCGTACCGTTGCGCGTACTGGGTGGCCCGGGTCACGAGTGTGTCACCCGCCGGATGATGCACTGCATCGGTACCAAACGCCTCGACGTGCGCCCGCGAACCTGACAGACGGTCGAGTTCGGTCCGCAGGCCCTCGAGACGCCGCTGTGACCAGCCAGCGCCTTCGTGGATGGTGAGGTAGGCAACATGCGAGCGGCCCGAGGCCCACAGGTGACGGGCGACAGCCGCGCCGGCGGCTTCGTCCCTGGCAGGCCGTATCGAGGCGACTGAAGCCGGCGTGGCAGAAACCGGGAGCAGCGGCACACCGAAGCTGTACACCACTGCCACCGGCAGGTGGTGACGCGTGAGGTCCTCCACGTATCGCGACCCTTCCTGCAGCGCCATGTGATGTACGATGAACCCCAGCACCGGCAGTCGAGCCCGCTGCAGGCTGTCCGCGCTTGTCCAGTCGAACGAGTACTTGATGTCGTTGGGCGTAGCGAAGTGGGCCG
>CAZJJT010000845.1:0-1843 GCA_964546395.1 uncultured Fibrobacterota bacterium | reverse complement strand
CTGTAGGTCGCGACGAGTTGCACCGTGCGGTAGGCGCGCGTGGGTGTGAATGTCACCTGGGCGCCGGTGGTGCGGTTGTAGGTGCCCACGGTGTTGTCGACATTGCCGTTCGTGTCGCGGACCACCCACGTGATGTACTGCTGGAGCGGGTCGGACTGGTAGCCGGAGAGCCAGTAGTCGTAGGGATCGAAGATGTTGGCGACGAGCACGTAATTGCCGCCCGCAGCCCAGGTGTAGGTCCATGTGGGGGGCTGGTACAGGTTTGCCGGCAGCGGGGCGCCCCCGGCGCTGTACAGCTTGAGCTTGTCGGGACCGCCGGCCTGCACGCGCACGTTGACCACCGCGTCGCTCAGCCCGGCGTAGCGCGCCCTGATCGTACCTGTCCCGGTGTCGCCTGTCGGCGCGAATGTCCACACCGAGTCGGAGCCCGGCGGCGGGTTGGTCGACTGGAGCGGGGCCGAGAGCAGCCACTGCACCGGCATCCGTACCCACCCGTCGTTGAGATCACCACCGACATTGTCCTCGCGGTGCACTTCCGCGTACAGCGTGGTGTCACGGGTAAGGTTGATAACGAGGGTTTGCCCATTCAGTATATCCTTCGCACCGCCAATGTCGTTGACAATCCGCACCCCGTCGTAGTTGACCGCGGTAACCGTCACGAGAAGCGTGTCGCGGAACAGCACATCCAGCGGCCGCGCCCCGTCACGTGCCTGCACCTGCGCCGTGGCAGCCGGGCCGAGCTTGGTGATAACGCCTTCGCCCAGTGCAGACCGTCCGACAGCCGCGCTGACCACATCGGGCCGCACGATCACGTTCCACTGGCTCGTGGGGCACACACTCACGAAATTGTCGTAGCGGTCGCGCAGGATAGCGTAGACCGAATCGCGGGTCGTGGTACCCGACATGGTGATGGTGTTGACCGGGTTGGCGCGGTTGAGGTCAAGACCCGTGGCGACATCGCAGGCGTTCTCGATGACCAGGTGGTGCGCGCTGCTCGGCTTGACATACACGGTGAGTTCGCGCTGGAGGATCTGCCCGGTTTCCGGGTCGCGAATGGTGGCCTGGACCGTGTAGGTCTTGTAGGCCTTGGTACCGGTGAACACGTTGGTGCGTGAGGGGCCGGCGCCGTTGAGCAGCGTCCCTCCGCTGGTGTCGCCCAGCAGCACCCAGGTGACATTGGCCGAGCGAATGGGGTCGAGGAATACGAAGTGCTGGCCCCAGCTGTCGACCGAGTCGATATAGACATTGGCAGTGTAGGTGACAGTCTCACCCGCACTGATCGTGTCCTCGGCCGGCTGCGCGTCGAGGGTAATATTCACCAGTGTCGCGGGGCGGATGAGGAACACGCCGGTGACATGGAACAGGTTGTCGTCGTAGTCGGCATCCCCGGGCGTCAGGTCCTCGAACCCGAACTCAACCGTGTCGGTACGTGCGTTGAGTGCGGCGTTGCGTATCCACCCCGCCACTGCCCAGCGCCTGCCGATCTGGTGCACGCTTCCGTCCGGCGAGGTGAACGTTGTGGTGACCTTGTCGGTCGCGTAGTAGCGGTCGACTTCAGTCCAGCCCTCTCCGGGCGCCCGGTTCGGCCCGGTGTAGCGAGGAAGCGTGTCACAGCCGCAGCAGACCCCGTCAGTGCGGATCTTGTACATGAAGAAGATGGTGTCCATGTGATGAACATTGTTCTGCACGGTGGGAATATTGGTAAGGTTGACCGTGGTGCCGAACGCATCGTGGTTGTTGAACAGGTAGATGGCGGTATCACCGCCGCCCGCCGCGCCGCCCGGGACCACCAGGTACAGGTCGCCGCTGCACCCCGCTTCGTTGAACTTCAGCCACACGATGA
>CAZJJT010000844.1:0-1853 GCA_964546395.1 uncultured Fibrobacterota bacterium | reverse complement strand
ACCGTCCGGGCCGCATGCGACCGCGACGACCTCCACCCCGCTGCGCTCGAGTTCCCGCAACGGCCTCATCATCGAGTTGTGCTCAACGCTGGTGGTTACCACGCGGTCGCCGGGCTTCAGCAGCCCTCGCAGCACCAGGTTCAGCGCCCACGTAACATTGGGTCCGAACACGACACGAAGGGGATCGGAGACGCCGAACAGCCCCGCAACCGCTTCACGGCATCCGTAGATCGCCCGCGCGGCGTCGTTGGCCATGCGGTAGCCGGCACGGCCGGGATTGCCGACGCCTGCGAGCGCAGCCCGCACCGCTTCGGTGACACTGTCAGGCTTTGGCCAACTCGTGGCAGCGTGGTCTGCGTAGACAGGAGGTGCCATGAGCCACAAAGATACCACCATCCGGCCAGTGTGCTCCACACCAGCTTGCCACATCTCCCCGGCTGTCCGCAGCTCCCTCCCCGTTGACAGACAGTGTTTTTGTGGTTATATTAGCCATAATCAAACAGAGTCAAACATACAGGACTCAATGGTGAACGTTCGTCACACAGCACTCCTGGGTCAGTTGGGCGAGCACGGCGAGCGCACTGTCGCGCAGCTTGTCTCTTCGCTTGGTGTCTCGGACATGACCGTGCGGCGCGACCTGGCAGCCCTTGAGCGTGCGGGACGTGTGCAGCGGACCTGGGGTGGCGCCCGTCTGGCCGAGCGCCAATTGCTCGACATCTCCTTCGGTGCCAAAGCCCGCCGGTTCGGCAAGGAGAAGCAGGCTATCGGCGAGGCGGCAGCTGCGCTGGTGACTGAAGGCGCCACGGTTGTGATAGACACGGGCACCACCGCTCTTCAGGTGGCGCGTGCCCTCAGAAGCCGCACGGGGGTCCGGGTACTCACCTGTTCGCTTCCCATAGTGGCGGAGCTGCTCGACTGCCCTGGTATTACTACGGAGATGATCGGCGGAACGGTCCGGGCCGACAGCCTCGAGGTGTATGGGCCGCTTACCGAGCGCAACTTCGCGGGGCTGCGTGCCGATATCGCGTTTCTGGGCGCGGACGCTGTCGACGGGAACGGCGGGCTGTACACGGTCGGGATGGAGACTGCGCGGGTGGCGGAGCTGATGCTGCAGATATCGGCTAGGAAGGTGCTGGTTGCAGACGCTTCGAAGTGGGACACGAGCGCGTCGGTACGCTACGCCGAGGTGTCGGCCCTCAGCGCAGTGGTGAGCGACAAGCGGCTGTCGAAGAAGCGGCGACAGGATGTGGCCGGGCGGGGCGTCGAACTCATCGTTTCGTAACTGGAGGAGAGCACATGAGCGGCAGGGAGATTCGGATGGACAGGCTGTTCAGCAGGGGGGAGAACGCCGTCGTGATTGCCATCGACCACGGGTACATGGACGGGCCCATTCCGGGCATGGAGGACCTTCGGGAGACGGTGACGAAGATCGACGACTTGGTTGACGCGATTCTGTTGTCGCCGGGCATGCTGAAGGTGGTCGGGCGCTCGTTCGCACGCAAGGGCGCGCCGCTCTCGATTGTGCGGCTGAACTGGTCCACCGTGTTCTGTTTCGAGTGGGGCTACCGCGAGTCGCGCACCGCGCATGCGTTCTCGGTGAAGGACGCTGTCGCGCTCGGGGCCGACATGGTGCTGGTGTCGCTGACCCTGCGGACCGGTGAAGAGGGCAACGACGCACGCAACGTGGAGATCTTCTCGAGGCTGTGCAACGAGGCGCGCGAGTACGGTATGCCTGTGGTGGGAGAGTGCTTCCCCAATGACAGCGACACGATCAGCGCCGAAGAGATGCACGACCAGGTGCTTCGTGGCACCCGTATCCTTGCAGAACTGGGCGCCGACCTCATCAAGACGTT
>CAZJJT010000843.1:0-1856 GCA_964546395.1 uncultured Fibrobacterota bacterium | reverse complement strand
TGTCGCCCGAGGGAAGCACGATGCTCGCCCCAAGCGCACATCCCCAGCCGTCGCTGTGCAGTACCACGGCCAGCACATTGGCGCCTTCGCGTACGGGCACGCTGATACTCACGGTGTCGGTGGGCACGCGGTTGCCGTTCATGTACACAACGGCCGAGTCATCGGCGGCCAGGTTCAGCTGTACGGTCGGCTCGCTCGGGAGTATCACCACAACCAGCGAGTCTTCCGACCATGGCGAGATTGCCGCGGGGTTGTACGCGCACCGTGCCCGCGCCCGGATTGCATGGGTCCCTGCGTAGTACCAGGTGAACACTGCTGAGGGGTGCTCGCCCCACAGTGACGTGTGTCCGTCTCCCCAGTCGAACTGGTACTCGAGCGGATGACCGCGGCTGTCGACCGCATTCGACACGAGGAACTCGTACGGGTGTCCGGTGTACCACACGTCCCGCGGCGCCATGGCTGTTACCCCCGAGACCGTGATGAAGTGCGGCTCGGCATACGCGTCCACAGGTACCATGGTCTGCGGGGACCACGACGACGCGTTGGCCGTGTCACCCAGATACCTGACTTGTGCCCGCGCGTAGTAGATACCGAGAACGCGATAGACGTGATCCGCCACGGAGTCGGACGACCATGCCGACGTGTCGCCGTCACCCCACTCGAACCGGTA
Source organism: uncultured Fibrobacterota bacterium (assembly GCA_964546395.1). Taxonomy (GTDB): domain Bacteria; phylum Fibrobacterota; class Chitinivibrionia; order Chitinivibrionales; family CAZJJT01; genus CAZJJT01. The sequence goes on along the minus strand of CAZJJT010000843.1, from coordinate 1,186 downwards.
CTCCACGCTACCAGTATCCGGTCTCCACAGCCAGTAGGTGCTTAGTCGCACCCACCCACTGTCGCCGGCGGCGCCGATACTCTCCACGATCGGCTGGTTGGGACCGCCCAGCGGGAATGGCGGGGATGTGCAGATGATCGCCAGTGCACCGTCACTCCACGCGGAGACAAGCCACGGAAGAGCGGCACTTCGTGCCTGCGCCCGCACGTAGAGTGAGTCGCAGTAGGTCCTGGGACGAAGCGCGACCGAGTCACGGACCCACGCGGTGGTGTCGCCCGCTCGCCACACGAAGCGGTACTCGAGTGTATCTCCGGGGATGCTGCTCACGCTTCCGCCAGTGCGTACGAGGTACGTGTCCGGGGGATGGGTGGCATCGAAGAGCGGGCGTCGCGGGGTAGAGACCGTCCGCGCCGCGCCGTCGCCGCTCACCCACACCACCACCGTGTCCGCCGGATTCGCGATCACCCACTCGACACTCGCCAGGTCAACGGTCCGTACTCACATACACAATACGCAGCACGCCACCCACGACATCTACCACGGTTGGTCCCGCGGCCTCCACTGGCACCGCGATGAATGTCCCGGGCACTACGATGCGTCCGCCGGACTGGTACATCGAGTCGCTCAGGTTCACTACGACGGTCGCGACGCTCATCAGTGGCACTTCACCGAGGTCAACCGACGAGTCCAGCACCACGACCTCCGGCAGGTACAGCCGTGCGACAAACCCCGTGTTGGCCGCCACCAGGTTGTAGGTCCCCGCGGGCACCGAACGGAACTGGAACCGCCCATCACTGTCAGTCGTATCCAGCAGGACCGTTGTGTCGGCCGCTGCCGCCGTGCATGTGCCCGCTTTCAGCAGCGGCACCCCCCCCAGCGCGCGAAAGTCCGGCGGGATCAGGGCCACCACAACGCCCTCCACACCTGCGCCGCCAACCGTGTCCACCACCGTCCCCGACACACTCTCCGGGTTGCCGACATCGGACGTGCCGCTTACCTGTGTGAGCGTGCAGTGCAGCCACACCCCGAGTGCAGCACTGAGCGCAATCAGCACGGCCGTGGTGGGAACTCTATTCGGCACTGTCATGGGCGGCCTCCCTTGTGCGTTGGCTGGTGGGGAAGAGCTGTACGGCGATATGGCACACGCGGTCCGGATGGGGCTCCTGGTTGATGAGTGCCACGAGAC
>CAZJJT010000842.1:0-1857 GCA_964546395.1 uncultured Fibrobacterota bacterium | reverse complement strand
ATATTGGCCGGCTTGATATCCTGGTGTACCACGCCCTCGCTGTGCGCATACCCGAGCCCGTCAAGCACCTGCAGCACAATCTCCAGCGTGGTGTCCTTCGGGATCAGACGCTTGGAGGGCACCGGGTGTTTGAGGCGGTTGCGGATGACCAGGTTGAGATCGCTCCCCGTCACCAGCTGCATTACCTGGAAATAATACTCGTCGGTCTCGCCGACCTCGAAAATCGGGATGATATACGGGTGGCTCAGCGCGGCAATCGTCTCGGCCTCATCACGGAACTGGCTGCGCGAGAGTTCGGTAGTGGCAATCGACTTCGGGAGCACTTTCACCGCCACCTGGCGCTTGAGCGATTTCTGGAACGCCGTGTACACCGCGCCCATGGCGCCCCGACCAAGGAGCTTGACAACGGTCACGTTGCCGAACTCATGCCCGATAAGCTGCCGGTAGTCGAAGCTGCGGATGTCCATGGTGTCTAATTTACACGATGGGAACCGTAAGGCCTTGGCGATCCAGCTCCTGCGTTGGGCGGCCGCCGCAGACGGGCGCATGCGGCGCCCGCGGTGCCGGGCTCTCCGCTGCGATGCCTGCGGCATCTTCGCTGCAATCCCTGCCGCAACGGCGCTGCAGCCGCTGCCTCGCCTCAGCGACTCAACATCTCAACGGTTCACCGACTCAGCGATTCGACGCTCTTTCCCCGAACACCACTGTCCCCAGGCGTACCATGGTCGCGCCTTCCTCGACCGCCACGAGGTACGAGTCGGACATGCCCATCGAGAGCGTGTCGAGTGTGTGGTCAGGGAGCGCATCCCGCAGCCGCATGAGCAGATCCGCTGCCTGACGAAAGAACGGCCTGAGTTCTTCCGCGCCGGCGTCCGCCGGGCCCATGGTCATCAGCCCTCGCAACGCAAGGCAGGGGAGTGCCGCTACACGGCGGGCCGCCTCGAGGAGCGTACCGGACTCGGGCGCAAATCCGCTCTTGTTGGTCTCGCGCGCGACGTTGATCTCCAGCAGGACCGGAACCTGCCTGCCTTCGGCAACCCGCCGTGAGACCGCTTCCGCCCGCTCCACGGTGTCGATGGTCTGGAGCGTGTCGAACACCTGGAGCGCTCTGGTGATCTTGTTGGTCTGGAGGTGGCCGATCAGGTGCCAGCGCACGCGCGCGGCGGCCTCACCAAGCGCCGCCTTCATCGCCACGGCTTCCTGCACGTAGTTGTACCCGATATCAGTCGCGCCCGCGCCAACTACCTCTCGCACTTCATCGACCGTCCGCGTCTTGGCGGCGAGAACGATGGTGACGTGAGGGGGAAGCGCAGCGCGGATTGCGGCGTAGCGGGATGAGATTGCCGGGTTGTTCGGACTGCTGCTGTTGGGGGCTGCGCCGGGTAGGGGGCGGGTTGGCTCCGTGGTGTGCGAGTCCTGGTTGGCCCCCACCCGCGAAGGTTCGTTGTCGCCTGTCCTCCGAGTTGGCTGGTTACCGGTAGCGGACAACATCACCCCTGTTTCCCCCGCTGCCTTCGACAACATGGCATCGGGCCGCTTTGCCGTCACCGATGTCTTCATCGACCACGATGGCGCCGGCGTGTGTCTCTTCGGTCCCCAGCACCGCCCCGGTCTCCGGGTCCGTGAGCTCCTCGCCCACCGAGAACACATCCAGCGTGTCACCCACCGATATGCCGACCGCCGAGCCCGCGTTGATCACCACTCCCCCCGCTTCATCGACCTTCACCACCGCGCCTTCCCACCGCACGTCCTGCATCCGCTGCGCCACCGTCTCCACGACTGCCTGTACCGCTTTCCGTGCCGCCTTCCCGAGTATCGACTCGTCGAACTCCTTGCGGCTGGCGAACGACATCCGAG
>CAZJJT010000841.1:0-1864 GCA_964546395.1 uncultured Fibrobacterota bacterium | reverse complement strand
CCAAGCTGTGCAGCAGCACGCGGAAGTGATTGGCTGCGAAGCGGTGGCACGAGGTAAGGTCGGAACGCAACGCATTCTCGTGATCCCTGATCCAGTTCTCAGCCTGTCCCCGCTGGCAGTAGATGTTCTCATAGGTATGTGCCGCGGAGTCGCCGCGCAGATGGATGTGCGTGCGGTGCCAGCGGTGCCGTGTTGAACAACGTCAACTGCTGTGCTCCGTGTGTCGGGTCACAGGTATCATCGATGTCCAGCACCATACGCGTAGGTGCTTTGCGGTACGAGTCCAGAAAGATGTTCAGCATCTCGCAGCAAATGCGATACTGTGTGCTCAGACTCACCGCGTTCTCGAACCGACTGTGCGTCGACTGACCGGCCAAAGAAGCGCTCTCAAGCGCAGCCCGTTCGCACACCACTTTCATCACCGGATCATTGCGCAGGCGGCTGCAGTCAATCGCATGAGAGTGGGGAGACGCAAACAGGCGATCAACCCACTCGCCACTCCGCAGTCGTCCACACTCAGCTCCACCCGCCCGGGCCGAGCCCTACTGGGGCGTCATGGAAACGAGCACGAACGCGTTGTCCACGGTACTCACGGGTTCCTGGGGTGAGGTGATCTGTACCTGATCCTGGTAGCCCGACGCTACCACTCGCACACCAGTCATCGCGCTGCCGGGATCGCCCAGTCCGCTGAACGAGAAGTAACCCGAGCTGTCGGTGGTGCACGCAGCGATGCTGGTATCCGCCTCGAACATACCGACAACGGTACCGTACTGTACCGTGGCGCCCTGGATCGGGAAGTAGTACCAGGAGAAGTTGCTCAGGACCCCATCCGACCCATCGACCACCACACCGGACAGATTGCCTGTCCCCGCGCTATAGAGCCACTCCAGCGTCTCGGCACCCCATTCGCCCTGCAGCCGCATGTGGGTTGCGTCGTACTCAAGCACATCGAAGCGGTACAGGGGTTGGCGGTTCATGTCGGTCAGACTCAACTTCTGCTGGGCACCCGATACATACCAGTTCACCAGCCCCTGACCGTCGTTGAGCCCATCGGTGGATGTCGCCACATAGCCCGCGCCATCAGGGTCGATCACGAAACTCAGATAGGTGGATTCGCCCCAGCGGTCGCTCAGCGCTGCGGGTGCGGAACGCTGCAGACGGCTGTGCAGTGTCTGTGAGGTGTACATGGCCGGCAGGGGAGTGAAGACACCCGGGTCGGTGGTACCGCCGTCGTCCGTCAGGGCCGCCATTATTGCGGCCATGTCATACCCAGTACCGTCCACCGCGAACGTGCCTGCCACCGACAGCGGGCTGCCCGAAGAATCGGAGCCGTCAAGCTGGTACACCGCGGTTCCGACGATAGTTGCGGAGCTGTACGTGTGGTTGGCCATCGTAAGCGACCCATCAATGGCCACCGTAGTTGTTGACCCGGAACTGTCTGCGAGGCTCAGCGTCAGCGCACCATTCACCACCATCTCGCTCGAGTCGGGCGTGAAGCCTTGCAGCACGATGCGAAGCACGGTGGGTTCGGTGACCCATTCTACGGCCATGCCGGCAGGATAGGTGCTCAGCACCGGGTTGGAGCTGTCGGACTCAAACACCATCTCGAACAGGCTGAACACCCCTGTGGCAAGCTCAAGAACATCCTGCGGAATCACAGCCGCGTCACCACCGGACGATTCTTCGGTGCACATGAACGACACGAAGGCCACAAGGCAGACCGCTACACTCAGGATCCCAACGACTGGCCGGTTCCAAGTCACGTTCATCACCTCTTCCGCCCGCCTTCGCGAGCTGTGGGTTCAATTGCTAGATGGTGGCTCAATATATTAGGCCGGTCCTGCGTGGCGCAATGCGATCGGGG
>CAZJJT010000840.1:0-1871 GCA_964546395.1 uncultured Fibrobacterota bacterium | reverse complement strand
TTTCACCAGGTCGACCGGCACCAGCCACGACCCGCCGCACGCCGCGACGTTCCTCAAGCGCGCGTAGTCGCCAAGGGTGTCGGCGTTGACTCCCCCGGTAGGCACGAACCGCACAGCCGGGAACGGCGCACCCACCGCCTTGATGTACGCGGGGCCGCCCAGGGCGCCGGCGGGGAACAGCTTGAGCACGGTGAGCCCGAAGCGCAGGCAGGCCTGGATATCGGTTGCGGTTGCCACACCCGGGAACGTGGGAATGCCGTTGCTCACGCAGTACTCGATGACATCGGGATCGACGCCGGGGCTCACGATGAACTGCGCGCCGTTGTCGACGGCGCATCGTGCCTGCTCGACGGTCAGGACGGTCCCCGCGCCCGGCAGGATCCCGGGCACCTTGCTCATGCTGCCGATGGCCTCGGCCGCCCGGTTGGTGCGGAACGTGATCTCGAAACAGTCCACGCCCCCGGCAAGCAGCGCCTCCGCCACCCGTGCCCCATCCCTCGGCTCCTCGATCACCCCAATCCCCAGCACCCCCCGCTCTGCAATCTTCCCGGCAACAGTCATTCCTGCTCTCCTCGTGCTCGTACCCGCAATCGCAACCGCGGCCGATCCCGATCTTGATATCGGTCCACTACAGCTTTCCCAGCGTGAGGCCACCATCCACCATCACCACCTGCCCCGTCGAGAACGCCAGGTCTCCCCGCGCCAGCATCGCTACCGCCCTGCCGACGTCGCGCGGCTCTCCCCACCGCCCCTGCGGCACCAGCCCCTCGCCAATCTGACCGTCGTACTTCTCTTTCACCCCCGCGGTCATGTCGGTGGCCACAATCCCCGGGCGCACCTCGTACACGGGGATCCCCTCGCGCGCAAGACGTACCGCCCACAACCGCGTGGTCATCGCCAGCCCCGCCTTCGCGATGCAGTACTCGCCGCGGTTGACAGATGCGAGCGTGGCCGACACCGAGGACACGGTCACGATGCAACCGTGCCACGACTGCTCGGCGGTTCGCTGCTCAATCATCCATCGCGCCGCAGCCTGCGTGAGGAACCACGGCCCTTTCAGGTTCACCCCGAGCACCTCGTCGTAGCTCTCCTCGGTCATCTCCGTGATATCGCGCCGCTCACGTGGTGCGATGCCCGCGTTGTTCACCAGTACATGCAGCGCCCCAAACCGCTCGCGCGCACGCGCGAGCAGGCTCGTGCGGTCCTCGCTGTGGCCGATATCGGCAGGCACGTAGAGCGCGTCTATGCCATGTGCCCGCAGGTCATTGAGGACGGATGCCACATCCGATTCCGGTCTGCGCCCACACAGTACGAGATCGAGCTTGTCTGCCGCCAGCGCCTGCGCAATACCCAGCCCTATACCCCGGGTTCCTCCGGTCACGAGGGCAACGCGCTTGGGAGTCATCATACGCCCCTTTCCCTCGGCAAACAGCAGGAACGCTGTTGCGGCAGGCTGGACGAAGGGTGCGGGCCATGCACGGCAGTGCGGCCCGCAGTGTTGCCTGTCGCAGGTGCGCAGCACCGCACGCCGGGCAACACCGGCTCGCGAAGCGAGAGCCCGGCGGAGAGCCGACGGTGCGGCGCGCGCGTGCGCGCCATGCTGCACCGGGCCGCCCAACAACCGTCGCTACGCATGCTTCAGTTCCTCCAGCTCAACCCAGGCACGCTTCTTCCACGACTCCGCCCCCTTCTCGGCCAGCTGCATCACCGCCACGGCCGTGAACTGCTTGGACACCGAGGCCAGGCGGAACTTGGTCTCCGGCGCAATCGGCACGCCCAGCTCCACGTTGGCCAGGCCGTACCCCTTGCGGTGCAGCACGTGGCCGTCGCGGGCCACCAGTTCTCCCGCCTTGAAGACGTACGCCGGCCGC
>CAZJJT010000839.1:1387-1872 GCA_964546395.1 uncultured Fibrobacterota bacterium | reverse complement strand
ATGAGACACCGAACAGATACTGGCCTGAGTTGTTCATGTGCGCACCGTCGGCGTACAAGTCCCAGGCACTTGAGAACCCCGGCACCTGCCCAAGACCTGCCCGCCGGTTGAACTCCTGCATGGCCTGGACAGTAGGTATCGCCAGAATCGGCTTGACATCGGGGTGGAATCCGCGCATGACCGCTGTCAGCGAGTCCCAGTACTGCTTGGGGTAGTCTGAACCCATCTGAGCGGTTGTCCACCGGTTCACCGTCGTGTCAAACCCGGCTGCATCTTCACCGTAGCCCGCCGGTATCTGGCCTTTCGCAGGGTTGAACTCAAAGAAGTAGACCTGGGTGAACGGACTGCGCGGCTTGGTCATGTCGATCATCTTCGTCGCGTAGGTACTGTCACTTCCTATCACGTAGGTGGCCGAAAGCACGAGCGCGTCCCACGGGTCCCGGGGCAGGGTGTAGTACAGCGGCCCGAATGGCGCCTCAGAGGTA
>CAZJJT010000839.1:0-1368 GCA_964546395.1 uncultured Fibrobacterota bacterium | reverse complement strand
GCGCATGAGGTCGTAGATCAACCAGAGTGGTGCACCTGGCGTCATGTGCCGGTCGTAGATATGGGTATAGCCCTGCGATTCAGCAAGGCGCCTGAATCCGCCGTAGTTCACGCCATCCGTGGCGCTGTGACCGATCATCATGACCCGCAGTGCGTGTGCGGGTGTGACGAGCTGCACTGCGAGTAGTGCTGCTGCAGCGATGATGCGAGATTTCATTGTTTCTCTCCCCCGTGTATGTGTGGCTGCAGGGCGACCCGGCAGGCGTGTGCCTTCGGGCACACTGCCAAGCATGCTCCCGTTTGGTCGCATGGCAGTCGGGTGTCCTCCAGGCTCTCGCTCCGCGAGCCGGTCTGGTGCGTCCCTGTGCTGACGCACGGCGCCACACCAGACTGGCGACCTCACTGCCGTTCCGGTTGCCACCTTCCGGCCCCCCTGTCGCAGAGGCACTCCTTCTACTTGCTCCCGATGAAACTGACATGCCCTGAGCATCCCTCTCGTTGGCTACCCAAACCGCAGGGGTTGAGCCGTCGTCTGGCCGCCAGCCTCAATTCGTACCATCAATACGCCAGGTGCAACGCCCGGGAGATCCAGTGCCGTCGATGCGGTTCCCCGTGGCGTTCTCACCGTGCAAAGCACGCTTTCGTCGAGTGTCAGCACTTGTATGCGCGCTGGCTCATCGGTGCCCAACCCACTCACCGTGACTGCATGTCCGCTCTCAACAGCACATACACGGAGTGCGGCCGGCGATTGCCGTGCGGGAATGGCCGCTGCAGCGGTCGACACGAGCGAAATACGCACGCGCTTCAGCGATACAGTCCCTTCGTAGGGGACCAGGCGGATGCCGTAGCGCGTGTTTGGCACGCAGAAGACATCGAGGTATTCCGTGGTGTGGGTTGCGTTGTCGGTGCTGGAAAGGTCGAATACACGAAGCTCGCTGCCCGCAAAGTCCACGGCCAGACGGGCCCTCGCGGCAGTCGAGTAGTCGAACTCGATCCCATAGGTGCCGGCCTGCTCAACCCTGAACACGTAGCCGGTCGCGACCTGGTCATCTCCCGCCCGCAACGTCACCGCCCAGTCGTTCTCCTGCGCGTTCTCCCAGCGCATGGTATCGAAGTACCCGCCGGGGATATCGTAAGGCGCCAGGCGGCCATGGCTGAGCGGTTCGGGCGCCACCGCGAGCGCGTCGAGTATCCCCAGGTACTTGGGCCCGCGTGGATCGTCGACATTGGTCGTGATGCTCAGCCCGGCCCTGCTGCCGCTCGTGGTATTGAAGTACATCAGCAATTCGCCGCCCAGGCGGTTGAACGCCTGGTGGTGCTCGAAGTAGTTCGCGCGCATGCGCGGGTCGCCGTCGGCCTGGCGCCGCAA
>CAZJJT010000838.1:0-1872 GCA_964546395.1 uncultured Fibrobacterota bacterium | reverse complement strand
CTCGCTGCTCCGGTCACGTCGACCCACGGATGGGTCACCGGCGCAGCGAGTTCGATGTGCCCCATCGCGACCGCTGACGCCAGCGAGTCTTCGTCTGCGATACCCCCTGTCGACCACGAGCGCACCGCCGTATCATCCGCAAGCCCGATGCGCACCGGTGCTTGCTCGCCGAGATGCAGCTCGAAGCCAGCGGCGCGCAGGTGTTGGACGAGCAGTCGTGTAGACTCCGGCGTGCCGCCGATTCCGACATTCTTGCCACGCACCAGGGCTTCCCACGCCGCGTTTCGCCCCGCAGCATCATCGGATTTCACCGTGAGCATCTCGTGCAGGTTCACCACCGCGCCGTGCGAGAGCAGTCCCCAGATTTCCTGGCGGCCCAGGCGGTGTCCGCCGCGATTGCGCTTGCCGGCACGTGGCTGTTGCGTGACAGGGTCGTACGGGCCCGTGCTGCGCGCCTGCAGTGCTCGCGCCGCCGTGTGCACCAGCCGGTGGTAGTACACGTAGCCAACGGTTGTTGCCTGGTCGCAGGGCCTTCCCGTGCCCCCGTCATGCAGTTGCACCCGACCGTCCTTCGGCAGTCCCGCTTCCGCGAACAGCTGCTCGAGGTCCGCAACTGTCGCACCCGCGAACGGTGGCGACACCACGCGCTTGCCCAGCTTCGCTGCTGCCAGTGTCAGGTGCGCCTCCATGAGTTGCCCGACATTCATCCGCGATGGCACGCCGAGAGAGTTCACCACCACATCCACCGGAGTCCCATCGGCAAGGTGCGGCATACTCGCGAGCGGAACCACCGCACCCACAACACCCTTGGCCCCATGGCGGTTGGCGAGTTTGTCGCCGCACTCCAGAGCGCCGAACACACCCCACTCGACCAGGCGCTCACTCACCACGATCGCGTCTTCGTAGGTGAGCCCCTCCCAGGGCATGAACGCCACCAGCAGATTGCGCCCTTCGGCACATGGCGCCGTGTAGCCGGCGGCAGCGGCGAGGCGATGCTCGAACCCGGTGCTGAGCAGGGGCAGCTCGGCCCCGGGGATCGCGAGGGTCTGTCGCGACATGTTGGCGCCCATCAGTGCCCGGTTGGCATCATCGAAGCCGATACACGGAATGCAGTGCGCGGCAGGGCCGAGTGTGAGATCGGGCGAAGCCCCCACCCAGTCCACCTCCGCCGCAGGCACACGCCGGTAGTCGATGCCCTCGCGCACAAGCAGTGTCGCATCTGTCAACCGACCATCCGCGTCGCGAGGGGTGTCGCCGGCCGCGAGGCGCAGGCCCTGTTCCTGCGCGGGGGAGAGGTACGCAACTGTCTGCGAGACCTGTCCCGCATGCACCCGGCAGTACGGCACGAGCACGAACCCGTCGTGGTCGAGGCGGGCGTACACGGCCAGCGGCCGCAGCAGACCGATACTGTCGCCCTCGGGGGTTTCTATCGGACAGAACCGCCCGTAGTGGCTCGGATGGATTGAGCGCTGGGGGATATCGGTGCGCTTCTGTGCGGTGGAGTCAGGGTCGATGCGCTTGACGTGGCGCGCACGCGTAATTGCCCCAAGCTGACTGGTATCAGACACCACCGATGTGTGTGCGGCGAAGAACTGCGTGACCGCGGCCCGGAACCGCTCGAGTGAGTCGGCCGCGCGTAGCTGTACGCACGCATCGCGGAGGAAGTCGCAGAGCTGCTCACCCACCGGGCGCACAACAAGGTTCATCGCGTCGTTGGTGTCGTCGAAGCGCGGTTCCCCCTGTTCGAGTGCCACGAGCCTGCGTGCGATCGACTCGATGTCGTCCGTGACGAGATGATCGGTGTCGCCGGTTGTGCCGATCGAGGAGTTCAGGCGCTGCCGCCCCAGCGTGCCCAGGCAGAACACGAGCGGG
>CAZJJT010000837.1:0-1874 GCA_964546395.1 uncultured Fibrobacterota bacterium | reverse complement strand
GCCGATTGCGGTGGAGTCGAAGTGCTGGATCACAAGCGAGCGGTGTCCGAGGTAGCCGGGGTTGTCGAACGCGTCGCCGAAATCGTTGAAGATGACGTAGTTGCCGTCGTTGGAGACAATCTGGCCGTGCGACACATGGTGCCAGTACAGCTTGCGGGTCGAGCTGTAGTCGGGCGGGAACTCCACGCGTACGTCGTCGTAGTTGTCATCGGTGATCCAGGCGATACCCCGCAGGCCGCTCTGCGACATCCACAGGCCCTGCGTGTCCTTGCCGGGAAGGTTCACGATGACCGTGCGTTCGCGGGTTGCCGGGTTGTACCGCACCACGTCGTAGCCCTGGCACCAGAAGATGCCGCGGTCGGTCCAGTTCATTTCGCCGTCGGTGGGTGAGCACGCCACGTTGGTGGCGTCCAGCGAACTGCCATCGTTGCGCACGAGGTAGAGCTTGCCGCCTCGTGTGAATGCCACCTGGCGTCCATCAGGAGAGAGCCGCGCGCAGCCTGCCGACTGGTTGTAGATCTGGCGGTTCTGGCCGCTCTCAACGTCAATCAGGATCACGCCGACCGCGTTGTACGGCGCACACATCACAACCGTCGCCTTCATGGCAGCTGCCGGGCTGAGTATCGCGCATGCGACCACTATCGCGAGTGCGGTGCGGTGGATACGGCTCATGGGTGTCCCCCTTGGATGGTGTGCTCGTGTCTCCCTCTCTATGGATAACCCGGCAGAGCCGGTCAGGGCCCCACGAAGTGGTGATGAAATAGTATTATTAATATAGGACTAAAGAAATGGGGTCTAATGCGTACAGACACCGAACTCCGGCGCGTGACCGCACTGCTGACAGACATGGCATCGCGTACCGAGCCAGGGGCACGGCTGCCGTCTGCCGCCATGCTTGCGGCACGAACAGGTGTCTCGCATGTCACAGTGCTGAAGGCGCTTCACGTGCTGCGTGATGCGGGGCAGGTTGTCTGCCGTCCTGGCGCCGGCACATTCGTGGCCGAGTCGCCCCTGCCTGTGTATCTGCCCGATGCGGCCGGAGAGGGGAGCCCGGGGCAGGGCCGCACAGAGCTGGTCATGCGTCTGCTCAGGCGCGATATCCTTTCCGGGGCACTGCCTGCCGATCAACCCCTTCCTCTCGCCAAGGAGCTGACCGCCCGCTACGGTGTGGCCTCGCGCACGCTCCGGCGTGCTATTGCCGGTGTGGCGTCTGAAGGGTACCTCAGCATGCGGGCAGGTCGCTATGTCGCGGCCGTGCCACGCAGCGACGGCGCCCGGACACGCGTGCTGCACGTGTTCCGCGCGCGCGAGACAGCCAGCCTCGAGAACATGCCTCCGCGGAGCCTCGAACTCCTCCGCCAGCTCGAACGGGCGTCCGCTCTCTCTGGACTTGGTTTGGTTCCTGTGCCGTGCACGCAGCGTGCCGACGGCTACGTCCGGCCCCATCGCCCCGACGACATCCCGGCTGCAGGTTCTGCCTCTGCGGCGAGGCTCCTCGGGGTGGTGCTGTGGACCATCGGCATGCCGCAAAGCGGCGCGACCCGGCTTCTTGCGCAGCTCGAGTCCCTTGGCGTGCCCGTGGCGGTTCTCGACGAGAACGGCTACGGCCGAAGTCTGCGCCCTGCGTCGCGGCACACCAGCGTGTTCCCGCTTGCCACTACATCGGTCAGCGGCCGGGTTGTCGGCCGCCACCTGCTGCGGCTGGGCCACCGCACCATTGCGTACCTTGGGGGACGTGCACAGGCCGCAGAGTGGTCGCGTCAGCGGGCCGACGGGCTCCGTGCCGCTGTACAGGAAGCAGGTGTTGCGGGGACGGTGCACGAACTACGGCTTGTCCGCCCGGTGCCCCTGCCGGCATTCCCGTTGCCCTTTGG
>CAZJJT010000836.1:0-1889 GCA_964546395.1 uncultured Fibrobacterota bacterium | reverse complement strand
CACAAGACAGGCGGCGCAAAATGCGTGAACGGACGGAGAGAAACTTCCTATCATTTTGCGGAGTGGCGAATGCGGAGTGCTACCCGTGGGCTATTGCGGTATGGACAGTGGCCGCGAAGCGGTCTGTCGGCCCGCCTTGCTTGGCAGGGTGAGAAGGACGCGATAGGCACCGGACGCAATGCCGCGAGTGTCCCACACCGCGCGCCGTACGCCTGGCTGTTCGTATCTGTCAAGGAGTGTCGCCACCGTGCGCCCCGCCGCGTTCACAATGCTCAGACGCGTATGGCCGGGCGTGGTAACGGTGTAGTCTACCACGTACCTCGAGCCGTCCGCAGCCAGGAACGCGGTGACAGTCGGGCCGGCCGGGCGCAGTACAAGCCCTCTGCCAGGGCCCTGCACTGCCGATACGCCAAGGCTCGCGTGGGCAATCGTACCATAGTACCCTACGGCCCATATCGATCCGGACTCACACACGTGCATATCGTGCCAATTGACAAGCACACTCGAAACGAGGAAGGCCGTATCCCACGACTCGCCGCCGTCACCCGTGCGGAACAGTGAACCGTACGTGGTTGCCCATCCGTGTGCGGAATCGAGGAAGGCAGCACGGTACCAGGGGTTCCCTCCCGAACCGGAGTCCAGTTCTGTGCACGGCAACACTGTCCAACTGACACCACCGTCACGCGTACGTGAAATGCCGTTGCCCGACACCCATCCGTTCAGACTGTCAACAAACCAGAGCTTTCGTGCCTTGTGAGGCGGAGGTGCACAGCTCTGCCAGGACTGTCCACTGTCCACGGTGCGCAGCAGCACGTCATCGCCTGCGACCCATCCGTGCTCCGGGTCGGAGAACACCATATCGTACAAGTCTGCATTCTGGCCAGCGACCTGCTCCTCCCAGGTCTCACCTCCGTCGACAGTACCCGTGAGTATGTGCGAACCGTAGGCCCACCCGCGTGATGTGGTGAGGAAATACACACCCCTGAAGGGCTCGCCGGAAAGCTGTTGTTGCCACGTACCGCCACCGTCTGCCGTTGCCGCAATCCAGCCTACCGTGTCGGGCCACGTTCTCGAGCAACTCACCCATCCATGGTTGACATCCAGGAAACACACGCCGGTGTAACTGGCTGCCGAATCGCGATGACACACTGTCCAGCGGTTGCCTCCGTCGGTGGTGCGCACGATGTCGCTGTCTCCGACGGCCCAGGCGTTCAGGCTGTCGATCGCCCACACACACGTGAGATCAACGTCAGTAGCGGGATCGCCCTGCCGCTGCCACGTCCGCCCACCATCATCGGTGCGCAGCAACACCATCAAGTCGGCGCTTCCCACGGCCCAACCGGTGGTAGCTGATACCACGCAGACATCGTACAACATGTCTGTCACCCCGGTCTGTCCTCGTCGCCAGGTGTTACCGCGGTCGTTGGTGTAGAGCACGATACCGCCCGTCCCGGTTACGGCCCCCGTGCTCCCGTCGGGCGAGAAATCCAATGATTGCAGCACCCCGAATGAGGCGCTGCCGGGCGCCTCGGCCTCCACCGACCAGGTATCGCCGCCATCCCGAGTGCCATAGAGCACGCCTCGCGACCTGTTTCCCGTGTCCGGTACGAAATAGCTCCCGCTCCCGGTGACCCAACCGCGCAGCGTGTCCACAAAGTAGACGTCGTTGAGTGCGGTGTCAGAACGTATGGCTGTCCGTGCCCAGGTTACGCCACCGTCGCCCGTGCGCCAGACTCCCGGCCTCGTGTTGGCCGAGTCACCCACGAACCACCCGTGCAGCGAGTCGACGAAGTGCACTCCCGTGGCACGTGTCGCCCCCTCCACAGTCGTCAGAGACCAACTGCGGCCGGCGTCGCGGGTACTCACCAACACCACAGCACGGTGCGTGT
>CAZJJT010000835.1:0-1890 GCA_964546395.1 uncultured Fibrobacterota bacterium | reverse complement strand
TAGCTGAACATCGCCGCATCCTCGGTTACCAGGCCCATCAGGACCCGCTCGGTGCCGAACAGGAACCCCGTGCTGTTGATGATGTCGGCAAGTCCGGCATTGCCTACGAAGAGCGCATAGTCTCTGTTGGCGAGGCAGTGCGCACGCACCCGGGAGTAATCGAAGTCATCGGGGGATGGCAGCGGCCACTGCTCGATGGTCCGGTCGTCCGCGTCGGCAAGCGGGAAGTCGCAGAAGTCCCAGTAGCCTCCCGCTCCGTGCTCAACCCAGCGTGTCACAACGCCGGTCTGTGCATCGACATGCCTGTCGGGTCTCTCCGGGTGGAGGCGCGGGCCACGGTACGGCACGCAGCATCCTCTGAAATCCACACCGAGCTGCCGGCGCAGGCCCTCGCTGTCGTCGTCGGCAAGACCGAAGTGCACCTTGAGCGCGCGGTCGATTCCCCCGTTGGCGTAGTAGTTGACCGGCACGTGGTCTGGTTCCTGGCGGGCAAGCGTGGTCAGTACTCTCTCGCGTGATGTCATCGGTGTGCGCATGGTCGCTCTCCCGGTTCATGGGTTCGGGTTTCCCCTGGATACGATAGCCGCCAGGGGGTGTGAGCGCAATGGACAGAACGCCAGTATTTGTACTATCTGAGCTTGATGCGTGCAATGCACTGGGGTTGATTTGGTATATTAGGGCAATGTCTGCCGGTGCAGAGAATGCCGTCCTGGTGCTTGCGAACAACTACCAGTTCCGCTCGGAGCAGGTGGTGTCGTACCGGCAGGTGATGAGTCGGATGTTTCTCTGGTGCAGGGGTGGCGCCGGCCGGGTGAGTGTCAACGGCAGGAGTTTCGACCTGGGACCGGGTGACTTCCTCATGATCCCGTGGCGTCACTCAATCACGTACGTGGCCGCCCGCCGGAACCCGTTCCTGGTGGCAGGCATCCATGTGATCCCCGACCACGCCCGCTCTGCCGCGGTTGCATTCGGCGTTGCGCACACGCCGGACCACCCGCTCAGCCGCTCACCATACCGTGCCGACACCGTCCTGGCGGGACTCGACACCGTGCGGGCAGGCAGGTTGAGTGCAGTACCCGACATGCTGCACCTTGCTGAGTTCTGCGTGTTGAGCTACGAGCAGGCTCGCGGCAACGAGAGCTACGCGCGCGGGCTCGGACAGGTGTTTCTGACTGCTGTCACGGCGGCATTGTCGAGGGCCGAGGCGAACGAACAGGACTGGCCCGAGCAACTCCAGCGGATGGCGGGACACGTACGGAGCAGGATTGCGGCTCCTCTGTCGCTGCGCGACCTCTGCGCGTTCAGTGGCCTGTCACCGTCCGCGGTCGGCAGGCTCTTCGTCAAGCATGCTGGCGTCACACCGGTACGGTTCATCACCGAACGCAAACTTGCCCACGCCAGGGGGCTGCTCACGACTACGTCGCTTCCCATCGCCGAAGTCGGTGCGCGTGTCGGTGTCGCCGAGTTGAGCTACTTCTCGAAGCTGTTCCGCAAGCACATGGACTGCAGCCCGCTGCAGTACCGTCAGCGCGCAATCGTTTCAGTGTGAACCGCCATGCCGCAGCGGCGACACGGACATCAGCCCGTCGGCCGATGCACTCACGAGGTACGTGCCCGTCGCGAGGTGTGGCATCGCTGTCCCGTAGACTGCGCTGCCGTTACCCTCGAACCGGGCAACCTGTGCGCCGCGTGCATCGACGATGCTCACCACGTGGTGCCGTGCACTGGACACGGCGATGCGTGGCCTGCCGCCTGCGAAGCCGACGTGCAGGAGCGGCGCACCGTCGTACACCGTGAGCTGCGCAGGCGTGTACCGCTGCGCGACCGGGGTCCCGTCACTCTCGGTCAACACGATGGCGCCCATGCCCGGCCGCGCCTCGTGCGGCGCCG
>CAZJJT010000834.1:0-1894 GCA_964546395.1 uncultured Fibrobacterota bacterium | reverse complement strand
ATGCGGTGCTGGGCGTGCCGCATGGTGCCAGTGCCGAGCAGGTGAAGCAGGCGTACCGGCGGATGGTGCTGAAGTACCATCCGGACAAGGCCCGTGGGGATGACGCCAAGGAGATGTTTCTTCGGGTGACCAAGGCGTACCGGAAGCTGAGCGGCGCGAAGTAGGGTGCGCCGCTCAGCGCGGTTGCTCGATATTCATCACGCGCAGGTCGCGCACCGTGAGCGATTTCGGTTTCGCTTTGGGGGCAGCCTTGCGCGCTTTCTCCTGGGCCTCAATCGTGTTGTTTGCTTTCACCACTACGTCCGCGGTTGCCTCAAAGGTGATGCGCACCGTGTAGTTCGCTGCCATTCGCCTGCTCCCGGCTTGTTCGGGGGTCTGTCCCCGTAAAATCATACTTCCCGCGGGATTGCGCAACCCAGACATACTCCACAACCATATACTATTCCGCCGTCATTTATGCCACTGTTGCGCCGGCCAGCAATTTGTGGTATATTGCAGATGAACAAAAGTTCGTAGGTATCACATAAGTTCACTCCCCCGAGGTCCCATGGCACCACTCCTTCTCGGGCTCGACTACGGCACCGGCGGTACGAAAGCGACGCTGATTGACAGCGAGGGCACCGTGCTGGGCTATGCATTCGAGGAATACCCGATTCTCACGCCGCACGCCGGCTGGTCAGAGCACGAGCCTCAGCGGTACTGGGACGCGGCCTGCCGCATGGTGCGGAAGGTACTGGCCGAGTCGAACGCCAGCCCGAAGCAGGTCAAGGGTATCGCGGTGTCCTCGGCGCTGCCCTCGATGGTGATGGTCGACGCGAACCACAACCCGGTGGGCAACGCGTACAACCTCATGGACCGCCGCGCAACCGCACAGGTCCAGAATGTCCGCGATACGGTCGGTGACGAGCGCGTGTTCGAGGTGAGCAAAAACCGTCTCGACGACCACCCGTCAATAATCAATCTCATGTGGGAACGCGACAACCGTCCGGACCAGTTCTCCCGGGTATGGAAAGCGCTGACCATCGACGGGTTCATCACGCTGAAACTCACCGGCAGGGCCACCGGTCACTACTCGGGTGCCGCATTCTACGGAGTCGCCTACGACCTGCTCGGACGCTCGTTCAACCAGGACCTGCTCGACACAGTCGGCATCAGCCGCGAGCTGTTCCCCGAACTGTTCCCCTGCACCGCGGTGGTCGGTGAGGTCACCAGTGCGGCGGCTGAGGCAACGGGCCTTGCGCCCGGAACACCGGTGGCGGCCGGCCAGGTGGACTGCAACGCCGGGTGGAGCGGGGCGGGGGCCGTCGCGGACGGCGACATGCAGATGAATCTCGGTACCTGCGGCAATTTCGGGATTATCCACACGGCCCCGACATTCCACGACAGCATGATCGCGTTCAACTACACCACCGACTCAGTCGAGAGCCCGGTGTTTATCACGGTGCCCACCACCACCACCGGCGGCCAGCTGATCCGCTACCTTCGCGACAATTTCTACAGCGCGGAGAAAGCTTCCGAGAAGACCAGCGGCATTGACACGTACGATCTGATCAACCGGGAAGCTGCCGCGACACCGGCCGGTGCTGAGGGCCTGGTCATGCTGCCGTTTCTGATGGGGGAGCGCACGCCGATCTGGGATGTTCACGCGCGGGCCGTGATTTTCGGGCTGTCGTTGAACCACGGGCGCGGCCACGTGGCCCGGGCGGCCATGGAGTCGGTCGCCTACGCCCTGTACGATTCGTTCAGCATGATCCGCGCCGCCGGCCAGAGTATCGCCGGGCCGATCGTGCTCAACGAGGGCGGGGCGAAGAGCGTGCTGTGGCGGCGGATTATCACCGATGTGTTCAACGTGCCGACCGTGCTCGTGAAGAACCGCGCGGGCGCTCCGTACGGC
>CAZJJT010000833.1:0-1894 GCA_964546395.1 uncultured Fibrobacterota bacterium | reverse complement strand
TGCCACAGAGCGGCCCACGTTGGCGATGCGCATCTCGTCGAGATACCCTTTGAAGATCTCGTGACCGGTAACGTCCTCGCCGCCGATGCGGTATCCCCAGCTGTTCCCCTGAATCAGTGTCTGGCCAGCGGGGTTCGACCTGCTGCCCTGCACGCCGTCGACGTACAGAAACAGGCTGTCATCTGCCCTGCGCGTCGCAACCAGGTGGTGCCATTCGCCCACATTGCACCGTGCGGCCGTCGCGGTTGCGCCAAGCAGCGACCGCGCCGTTGGGGCGTAGAACCACTCGAAGGCGGGAAGGTTGTTGGCGTTGCCCCGCAAGTACAGAACGTAGTTGTGCATCGGAGGACCCTCCGCACCAGCATCGTCACGCCGCGGGGCGTAGATCTTGCCGACGGCGGTATGGACACTGGTGGTGTTGACCCACACAGACAGTGTGATCTCGTCCGGCGGCATCAGGTCACCCGAGTTCGCGACGGTGACCCCCCCGTTGGTCGGACCGTTCTGCATGGCATGTCCGATGAGTCCGCTTGCCGCAGTCCCCTCCCCTTCGTTGTTCACGTTCTGAGGCGTACCCGTGTGCCCCCCCCCCGTGATGTCCATGAGTCCTGCGGTGTTGTCCGAGCAGTCCTCGTCAAGGTGCCACACCGACAGAAACCCATCTGAAGGGGAGAACACGCTCGCGGGCTGCGAACTGTCGCTCGCCCCTGCCCGGTTCCAGTACATCTTGACCGACTGCGAGCCGTTACTGCCGTACACCGTGTCAACCAGCACCCAGACCGCCGCCTGCTGGCCGGCCGCGTCCCAGTGGTCAATCTGGTAGGCCAGCGGCGTAACGCCGTCTGACTTGGCAAACCGGATATCGGCCCCACCTGCGAGGGCGCGCGAGAAATCGAAGTTGGTGGTGTTCAGACGAACCAGCACCGGAAAATTCACCACGTTCTGGGTAACATTGGCGCCCGTCCCCGTGGTGTTGAGCCGTACCGTAGCCGAGTCGAGCCATCCCGTATACTGCCCTGCTGCGGGCAAGACAACACATGCCGCACACAACACACCCGCCCAGGCCGACCTGCCGGTCATCCGTACCACTGCGCGCATCATCCCCCCTCGTGTACACCGCGCCCTTCGGGCGCCGGGTCGATCAATAATCGATCAATAATATATCATGCTTTCCAGTTTGCCACCGTCCGGATATCACCCCTAGAACGCCCGTCCCAGGCTGACGCCTACCCAGGGGAACACACCATCGAAAAACAACGGCGTGAACCCCACGCGAAATACGAAATCGTTGTCGAACCGCTGCAGCCTGAACCCCAGTGTCGTCGCCAGGTGAACACTCACCGAGGGACTCCAGTCCTTGTCGAACACGACACGCGGCGCCACGCCGGCACCGATCTCCAGGCGCCGCTGACGGCCATACAGGTAGTTGAGCGTCACCGGGAACACGAGCGGGAACTGCACGCCGAGCGTGTCGAGCGGCACCAGCGAGAGACCGACGCGGAACCCGATCCGGTGACGTTCGGCGAGAGTCACCACGGTCCGGTCGTAGTTCATCGAGTACAACCCGGCGTTGCCAAGCAACTCGATGTACAGCGCGTTGCGGGCCTCCGGGTTCTCCTCGTACGCCCGTCCCGGCTCCACCGCACACAGCAGCACAAGCATGCCCAGCACACCGCGGCAGAAAAAACGGTCCAGAATAGCCGCCTTTCGATTGCATCACGCAGGAGGCAAAATACAGCCCCGCCTCCCTCCCGTCGCTCATCTGGAATACGGATTCCGGCCCCGCCGTGGTGGGTACCGCAGAACCCCGGGACCGCGGTGCGCTCAGCCCAGCACCTCTTTCACCGCCCCCAGGATATCCTCGCTCTGGAACGGCTTCTTTATCACACGGTCG
>CAZJJT010000832.1:0-1896 GCA_964546395.1 uncultured Fibrobacterota bacterium | reverse complement strand
TGCGGGTGTTGTACTGTTGTCGGAGTGCGCCATGACAGGAATATCGTAGACGGCGAGGCGGGTGTCAAGTACGAAGGGGGCGGCAAAGGCCGGAACCACGAAGAGCACGAGGAACTGGGGGGGATACTGCTGAAGACGTGAACGGGTACGTTTCACGTGTACAACGAGGGGGACCACCGGGCGGTGATCCCCCTCTCCCCACAACAACACACACAATCACAACGCCACTCAGGAGGGCGCATCTCTTGAGTGCGGTGAGAAATTACCTTGGTGCGCACCACACGTCAAGTTCTTCGCACTGCTCGGGCACCTGTGCGCACATGGTCAGGAGTGCATGTGCACTGAGCGATACGCTGTGCGCACGTGCCGGAGCTCAAGGGGCCCAGTACTGGTGGAGTGTACGGCTATGGTGCGCGCAGTGTGTTGTAGCCGTGCGCATCGTGTCCAGACCTCCGCGTATGCCCGCCACGTGTGATGCGCACTGGGGTGTCACTACAGCTACTTGCGGCGAAGGAAGCGCGTTGTGGAGTATTTGAGGCGCCGCGAAGGGTCGGCGGCAAACGCGTGGACACCGCAGACACAAACCTCCTGCACTCGCTGCCACAGCCACGTGAATGCCCTGTTGCGGGTATCCAGAGCTTCCCTGCGTGTGCTCGCCGCCCGCATCCGCGCGAGCAGCGAAGCCAGCGTATCGGCCACCTCACCGGCCCGTGCGACCATCTCCGCGGCAACTGGGCTGCGACCCGCACTGGGTGAGTATTCTCGCGTAATCGCAACAAGATCCCGCACGCTCTGGACCAGTGCATCGTGAGAACGCCGTCGACCCATCCCCCGCATCTTCCGCGCAGCTTCGCCCTGCCCATGGTACGCAAAACGGATCTCGGCACAAAGAGCGCACCGTAGCTCAAGCGCTTCAGCTCTGCGCTGTGCCCACTCCTCCCTCAGCGCCACCGGCGCCACCATGCAGTTGACCCACACACGCTGCGCATGAACCAGACCGCACGCTGCCCGCCACACCCCCGCTACCGCTCCTGCCTGGAGACCGAACCGCTCAAGCGCCCGAAGGTCAAGCGTCGCCTGGGCGTGCAGATCACAGGCCCACTGCACCGAGTGCGCGATGTCGTACCGCGGACGCACCACGGTGTGGGCCGGAAGCGCCCGGAGGGCGGGCATGATATCTGCCAGATGTTGCGCGTAGCAGCGATACTCCCCCATGGACTACCCCTTGTCCGGAGCGGCACGCCTGGCAGTTGCCCGTTGACGGACCTCGCGGCGATACTCACTTCGGTACCTCTGTACCCGCGACTGATCCTTGCGAAGCGCGAACTGACCGTACTCGCGGATACGGGCCACAGCCTGCCTGAGAGCGTCGAACGCCCAATCTCTGCGCTGCGTGTCCAGGCCGCCCAGTTGCGCCGTGCGCGCGAGCAACTCCCGGATTGTGGCAGCACGTTCCGCGGCGCTCTCGAGCTGTGCAGGGCAGTAGCCCACACGCGCAAGCGCCTCGCAGCGAGCCCGTCCCACAGCAACCAACTGCTCGAGTGCCGCCGCAAGCTGCTCACGGCGGGCTCCCGGGCCCACGCCCTCCAGTGCACGCAGCCCGCCGGCATCGGTACGGCAGGCAAAGCGCAGCGAAGCCGCCAGCTCCACATAGTGCTCTCTGCCCCGCGCACAGGCAGCGGCACACTCACGCTCAAGCACCCTGCGCTCGGTGCGCTGAGCCTTGAGCGTGCGCTCAACACGCTCCAGATGCTTCCGGCAGACAACCAACTCGGGTATCAGTGACTCCGGCATGCCCACGCTCGTCAATAGCGCCATATCACCCAGTGCCGCAATTTCGAGCTCAGCCGCCTCGCGGATTGCACGCCCAACGGGCATGTTCGGGCGGGGCGCGGC
>CAZJJT010000831.1:0-1917 GCA_964546395.1 uncultured Fibrobacterota bacterium | reverse complement strand
TGACGGGGTTGCGGAGTCAAATGAGTGGAGGATTGGCATTCGGCAGCCGACGGAACCCGCGGACTTGGCAGCCCTCAAGACCATCATGCAGTCGCCGGCACAGTACGCCACGGTGATGTATCTTTACGGAGGGGAAGACATGCGGGCGGGCTTCTCGGTTGTGCGTGAACTTGCGGAGACACCGTCTCATTACCAAGCATATGCCAGATTCGTTCTGAGTATGAACTACAGCCAAGTGTATGTTGACCCAACTACGCATGTCGCTAGACCTCCGGACTTGACCAAGGCTGTTCGGTACTCGCAGTGTGCAAACACCGGACTGGACGAGTGCCTTAGGGTTCGGAACGCGTGCGCACTGCAGACAGTTCTGACAAGAGCCGAGCGCCACGGTTCATTGTCGAGTCTACAGGCAACGCAGGCGTACGCTCAGGCACGGGAACAGGTGGGGAAGGTGCGTGCGCAGTTGCAGAAGGCAGAGTCAATTTCTGCACGTGAGCTTCTGCAGTCGAAGTGGTGACGACGTCATGGCTTGGTGGTAGCTACCCCACGGACGCCCCGCATAATGATGAGTGAGTGGGACGCACGAGTCGCCATGCGTGTAGCCCAGGAGCGTCGGCTTCCGCGGGGTGCAGTTACGAACCGTATGCCGCCGCCACAAAGGGGGGAGGTAGATTATGCAGATCCAGACTACCAGCGGCCGTGGTTCGTCCCGCAGCAGTGCTGCCATGGCCTCGCTGCTCCTGGGCGCAACAGTCTTCTGTGCGAGCTCTGAACCGGTCAACGTCTTCTCTCTCAGGATCGGCCAAGCCAATCATCTTGCCGTGAGGAGCGACGCGAGCAGCAGCGACACCGCGCCGCCGCCGTATACCAACGACACCATGACCATCCAAGTTGTAGACAGCTTGGGCGGCTCATACCGGGTGCTGGAGAGCTACAACGACGATACGCTTGCGCTCTACACACTCGGTTTGGTGGGCGACTCGGTTGTGCAGACCTACATCCCCCCCTATGACATGGGACTCATCAGGTGGCGGATGCTGTCAAGCCGGGCCGCTGCCGACACGTTCGACTGTGTCGGCTACTGGCGCACCATGTGGGAGCAGCAGGGATACGACTCGCTCTACTTCGCGCATCCCTTCAACCTACAGAACGATCTCTGGTGGGCACTCAAAGCGCAGACCCCTGGAAATGGCCGGTACATGTTCGGGTATGTGGATTCGTTCCCGTTGCCCACCGGGGCCACGGTTCGTGCCAATGTCTTCTACGACACATACGGATTGGCCGCCGACCGTCCGGCACACGGTTTCGTATACAACGACAGCCTTGGCGTGATCTTCGCCTGGACTTGGTCGTGGGGGTTCACAGCTTTCGAGTCAGTCTCGCCGGTTCAGTCCACGCTCAGGAGTGGCAGCGCACACCGCGCCGCGGCGCGGTCTGGGCCCACCGGCGTGCGCCGTGTCGTCGACCTTCGTGGTCGTGAGCTGCATGGCATGGATCGGTCGTCAGGGCGCGTAGCGACTTCATGCCCTGCTTGGACTGCCGACGGTGCGGTTGTGAGGATCCACGTGCCGTAGGCACCACTAGGCGCGACGTCCCGCGCTTGCCAGGGCTGACATTCCGGGAGGCGATTCCATAGTGCAAAGCGGCCATGTGCCACAAGGGCCTTGCGTAACGCGGCTGTTGTTCGATCGCTGTGCGCCCCAACCTTCGCGCCGTGACATGTACCGCGCTGGGCAGGACTGCGCGGTGCTCAATATGCACAAACCGCCTCGGCTCCAGCCAATACGAGCCACGACATTTCTCCACATCTCTCAAGCAGGTCTTCTGCTCAGCTTGAAGCGAGAAAGACCACGCAGTTCTTTTGAAGTGGGTTCCTCTGGCTTCACTTTGAACTCCTTTATGCTCCGCGTCTTTCTG
>CAZJJT010000830.1:0-1936 GCA_964546395.1 uncultured Fibrobacterota bacterium | reverse complement strand
GGGGATTCCGCATCCCCCGAACCCCGCGGCAAGGGGCCAGTAGGCCTTGGCCCCTTGCATCCCCGAGCCTTCGGCGCAACGGAGCGGCTCTTCGCTCGTGCTTCGGGGGCGGCGCAGGAACGCAGGCCGCAAACTGCGCGTCCCGCTGACCTGCGCCCGCAGCCCCCTCGCACTCCCGGCCGCTCCGACGCGCCGCCCGACTCTGAGTGCTGATTGCCCTGCGATGTTCCATCGCACAAGGGTGGCAGGACGGCCGTTCGCGTACGCGTCCACGTGAGACGTTCACGTCTTTTGCAGTATCGTTGTCGGGGTCGCTATCGGAATCGTCTTCTGCCGTTCCCGTCTCGCCGCGGAGTGCGTCAGCCCCCCCCTCGTGCGTGCTGTGGGTCGCACGCCCCACCCCCCACATGCAGTATCCGTGCGGGTCCGTCACCTCCGTGTCGGTCAGTGTCCCGATTCTGGCCGTTCTGACCCTGCGCGCAGGTGCACCTCACCCGAGGTTCACCAGCTGGGCGGCGGGAGTGGAAAAGAATTCGGCAAGGGGGATACCGCCCGAGCCGACGATCACCGGCCGCGCTTCAGGATACTGACGACAGAACGCGCTCAACCCCTCCGAGGAATCCCGCCTGCCCGACTTCACCTCGAGTGCCAGAAGGGACCGCGGTGTCTGCACCACGAAGTCGACCTCGTTGTTGCCCTTGCGCCAGTAGCAGACATCGGCCGGCAGCCCGGACAAGCCGCAGAGCAGATGCGCGCCAACAGCGTTCTCCACAAGCCGGCCCCACCAGCTGTGGTCGTCGCGCGCCTCGGCGAATGACCGGCCCGACAGGGCGCTGCACAGTGCGTTGTTCCACAGGACAAGCTTGGGGCTGCTGCCCCGGTGCGAACGGCGTCCCTTGTTGAACAGCTCCAGCCCCGAAAGAAGAAACGCGCTCTCCAGAAGCCGAACGTAGTGCGCGAGTGTCGTAGTGTTGCCTGCATCCTGCAGCTGCCCAAGCATCTTGTTGTACGAGAGTATCTGTGCCGGGTGTATCGCGGACAGCAGGAACAGGTGCCGCAGCAACGCCGGCTTCGCAACCGCCTGCAGCTGCAGCACATCACGGGCAAGCACCGACTCGATAAGCGAGTCGCGCACATACTGTCCCCACATCGCCTCCTGCTCGATCAACGCTGCTGTCCCCGGATACCCGCCGAAAAACAGCCACCGATCAAGCGACACCGAGAACGCCTCCGACATCTCACGCCAGTCCCAGTGCAGACACCGGTGAAGCATGAACCTTCCCGCAAGACTCTCCGACAACCCATGCTGCAGCAGCAGTGAGGAGGACCCCAGAACGATAACCTGGATACCCGCCCCGGACACCCTGTCTTCGTCCCAGAGCGCCTTGACCACTTCGCTCCACCGAGCCACCTTCTGGACCTCGTCGAGCACCAGCAGCACTTCCGTACCAGGCGCAACGCGCTGACGGGCCCTGTCCCACTGAGCACGGACCCACTCCGGCTGCGGTGGAAGCGGAAGGTCGGCCGAGGCGTTTACCACCGGACCAGGCCACGCCTCAGCTATCTGCCGGGCAGCAGTTGATTTTCCCACCTGCCGCGGGCCGGTGATCGCTTGGATAAGAGGTGGCCCGGCCACAAAAGATTCCCGGACCTTGCCCACGATTGCGCGTTCGTACATGAGATCCCCCACTCCAGATGCACCACTAACTAATTATTAAACAAATATATACAATTGTTACTCATTGATTGAGTAAAAATACTCACTTGGTGACTACCCGTCAACTGCTCGTACTCGTCTTCTGCCGTCTGTTTCCCTCCGTGTGCCACGGTCCTTTGGGCCGTGCGAGACGTGTCTCTCGGGGGATTCCGCATCCCCCGAACCCCGCGGCAAGGGGCCAGTAGGCCTTGGCCCCTTGCATCCCCGAGCCTTCGGCGC
>CAZJJT010000829.1:0-1937 GCA_964546395.1 uncultured Fibrobacterota bacterium | reverse complement strand
CATCAGCATAAGCACATCCGCCTGTTTCGAGCACGTGCTCCGGTACAGTCGCTCCTGCGACACCTGCGCGGCGAACGGTCGCGAGCGGTCCTTCCACAAGCGATCGAACCCCGGATCGGCAAGCGCCTCGAACCCTTCGCACTGCAGCACCAGCTTCCCATCAGCGCTGCGTGGTATCGGCAGAAGCCCGGCTAACCGGCCGAACTCCACACACTCCTCGGCTGTCGCCCCGCCGTGGGTACCGTATTCTGAAGCCAGCTGCAGCGTCAGCGCAGCTACGCGGTTCGTGTAGCCGTTGTTGTGCCCGAACGGCGTGTACTCATCCGGGCCCATGGCGCACAGGATTGACGGGTACGCATCGCCTTCGCGCCAGTCCATTCTCTCAACCCAGTACCTCGCCGTTTCCACCAGCACGGTCGCTGCCGGCCCGCGCAGATAGGCCTCGTCACCGGTCGCGCGTGCGTAGTGCAGGAACCCATAGGCGACATCGCCACTCACGTGAATCTCATGGTCACGGTACTGCCAGTTGCCGCGCGCCGTACACTCCTTGCCGACCGAGTCCGACTCCCAGGCGAACCGTGCCCCGCGGTACCCGTACTCCGTGGCGTTCTCACGCGCCCCGGCAAGCGAGTAGACACGGTAGTCGACCAGCGTGCGACTCCGCGCGGGGTCGGTATACACGTAGAACGGGAGCAGGTACATCTCGGTGTCCCAGAAGAAATGCCCGAAGTAGGCGTCGCCGGCATAGCCCTTCGCATCAATGCTCACGCGCGCGTCACCCGGCACGTGGCACCGGAGCAGGTGGTAGAGCGATATGCGCAACGCCCGCTGCGAGTCATCGTCACCGATCACCACCACATCGCAGTTGTCCCACCGACGGCGCCACGCTTCCGCCGACTCCTGCAACAACTCCCCGTACGACACGCCACTCGACGCGTCCAGCAGCGCCGACACGTCATGCCTCTCGATGTCGCGTGAAGTGGCTACCGCGGTGCGTTTCTCAACGCGCTGCTCCACACCAGCCGCCAGCCGCAACCGACATACCTGCTCTGCATGCCGGCCCGTGTGCCCGAACACGAGCCCGCCACCGGCCGCAATCAGCCGCGACTCCATGCGAACCTCATCGCCACCGTCGGTCCGCACCATGCAACCCACCCCGTTGCTGCCCGCCTGCGCCAGTGCGCAGTCTTCACCGTGGTCGAACCCGCTCGTGCGCACGTCCGCATCTATGCCACCCACCACGGTCACGTCTACGTCTCGGTCCGACTCCATCGCCAGTTCCTGGTAACACTCGTGCGGCCGCACCATGCTCACGAAGCGCCGGAATGACACTCGCACCGTTGCGCCGCTGTCGAGGGCCCACACGAACGAACGGCCAAGTTCGCCGTTGCGCAGGTTCAGCGTGCGCCGGTACTCCGATACCTTCGAGACCCCCATCTCGAGCCGCTCACCCTCGGCCCACACGCGCAGTTCGAGAAACCACGGGAGGTTGATCATCTCATTGAAGAAGAACGGGTGGGGCCCAAAGATGCCTGGCACGTATGTGCCCCACTTGGCTCCGCTGTCGTTGAACGACTCCACCGATACGTTGCCCGGTGTTCGCAGGAACGTGCGGTTCTGCGGCGCATCCTCCAGGTGCTCCTCGAGCGACCCGCGGACATGCAGGTAGCCGCTGCCCTGTGTTGCCAGCCCCTCCCAGGCGAGATTCCTTGTCCTGCCGAATGCGCTCTCTGAAAGAATCCAGGTGTCGTCAGCCATCTACTGTGCTCCTTCGTGCATGGCGACGAGCCGCATGGGTCGCTGGTGCGTGCGCCTCGAGGAAGTCAACAACTGAATGCCGAGGGTCCCGCCCAACCGTCCTTCGCAGACCACGACAGAATCCCGGCGGGTACCTGGCGCAGCCCACAAGAGAACACTCTACGCCCCCAACGTGCCCA
>CAZJJT010000828.1:0-1945 GCA_964546395.1 uncultured Fibrobacterota bacterium | reverse complement strand
TCGGCGCCGAGTCGGGTTGAAATGGTACTGCTGACACCGGACAGCCTGCGTATCGCAGGCGACACAATCCTGGTGGAGGTGCGTATCTACAACGCTGACGGGTTGGTGCCGGGCACGTACTGTTACGGTCCGGACAGCACGCGGCGGGCGCTGTATGGTGATCCGCTGGAGCACACCGGGCCGGCAACGCAGCCTGACCCGACGGTTGGTTCGGACGGCAACAGCACGTGCATCAACAACCTTCCGCAGTCGGGCACGTGCGAGCTTGCCCAGTGCTTCACTGGCGGACTCGACACCATCGCGGTGGTGCTGTACTACGCTCCTTCGGGCAGCCCGCCGCCGCAGCATATCCTCCACGGCCTCTTCGGCAGCGTGCCGTCGCAGACCGAGGGATTCGTGCTTCACCCCGGACCCCTCGACCATCTCGACTTTACGGCCGACCAGATGGGCACGGTGCCGATACCGGCGGTGGTGCAGTTGGTTGAGGACGGGGTGCAGATGTTCTGGGCGCAGGGCTACGACGCGTACGGGAACTGGCGCGGTCCCGAGGGCTCGGTGTGGACCACGACTGGCGGCCTGATACGGCCCCCGGGCAACGTGCGCCTGAACCTGTGGATCGAGGCGAACTCGTATGCCGGGGCGGTGAGCGGCACGTTGACCGCGACGGCTCAGGGGACGGATATCAGCGTTACGCGTGAGATCCAGATCCAGGGCCCGCAGCCGCGCATTACCCATGCGGTGACCGCCGACACGAACGCGAACGGCTACCTCGACGCGATCACGATTGAGCTGAACAAACCGGCGGATCTGTCGGCGGTGGATCTGGCCACGCTTCTGGCCGGGTTCAGCATCAGCGACGCGTCACATGGTGAATCGTGGACCGTGGTGGGCATTGTCGGCGCCAACGGCACGATGAACGACAGCGTGTTCGTGCTCTCGCTCGCGGAGGTGGCGAACAACGAGCCGCAGACATCGTGGCGGCCCGAGGTGAGCGCACCGTCGGTGCCGGGGCTTGCGTCCACGGCGGTGCCGGTGACAGCCGATGACGGCGCGCCGCCGGTGATCTGGCGCGTGATCAAGGTTATCAGCGAGTCGGGGAACCCACTCGACGATATCTACAAGGTGATCTACAGCGAGCCGGTACAGTCGGTGGGGGGCAGTATCCAGTACCAGACCCCGCCGGAGAGCCTGTTCGTCGTGTACACCCGGAATACGGCCGGGGAGTGGGTGGAAGTGCCGGGGATGCTGGTGGGTATCACGAACCTGGACGTGGTGGGGGACACCTCGCTGGGCGGGCAGCGTCTGAGCATGGTGGAGTTCCATATCGTGGATGACAACCAGCAGTTGTACTCGTACCACTACCTTGGGATTCGGACTGACCCGCGGGCGATTGTGATTGACCAGGCCGTGCCGCTTCCCAACACGCCAGACCCGGACAACGTGCCGGCGCAGGTGGTGCCGTACGGTCAGCCGCTGTTCGACCCGAAGGTGTGGCCGAACCCGGCGCCACCCTCACCGGAGGCTGCTCTGCAGTGGCTGTTTACGCCGGGGAGTTCGCCTGGCGGCTACGCGCCGGGGGCCAAGGACTGGGTGAAGACGCACCCGGGCTTCGCGGTTGAGGCCCAACTGGTGGTGCCGCCGTCCTCCTGCAGCCAGGTGATACGCGTGTATCGCCGGTGGTACGATGTAGTCGGCAACCTGGTGGGGACGGCATACTGCGCGGACTACCTGGCGGACATGATAGCCAAGGGTGTCGAGGTCAATCCGGGTGGGATCGTGCTCGGGTCGTGGATCTGGGATGCGATCAACGAACGCGGGATGCCGGTGGCACCGGGTGTCTACCGCGAGGTGCTGTATATCGACTACGAGTGCAGTGACATGGAAGACCAGCGGGGCGTGGTGAACTATGGTGTGAGCCACCGCTGAGTCGGCACAGATGGGTGAG
>CAZJJT010000827.1:0-1949 GCA_964546395.1 uncultured Fibrobacterota bacterium | reverse complement strand
GAGGGACAGGCGGCGGAGGCCCGGTTCGGATCAGTCAAGACTGCTGCCCGCTTCCGCGTTGAGTACGGTCGGACCGTGTATGCCGACTTCGCACAGACTCACCTGCGGCGCATCCATCGTGATCCTCAGATACCGCGCTTCCACAGCAAGGAACGAGCGGTAGGTCAGGTTGCCGCGACGCCCGATCAGCTTGCCAGCATCAACCTGGGTGAAGACCGATCCGTCAGTCGAGACCTCGACTGTGAACTCCTCTCTCGTGTCCCACAGGCTATGCCACACCAGGCTGACCGCATCGATATCCGTGGTCCGCCCGAGGTCATAGGTAATGCTCTCGGCCCCGTCAGCCCCTGGCGCCCAGCGCGTGGTAAGGTCCCGGTCCGTCGTCCCGGAAGGGTCGCATCCTCTATCCGATGATGTGGCGACGGCATCCTCCACCTCGAGGCACGGTCGCTCCGGGTACCAGGTCATGTCCCTGGGTAGATGGCAGGCCTTCGCGTTCTCGAGCAAGTCGTCCGGTGTGAGGTTGCCGTCTACCGGACTCCTGGCAAGCTCATTGTCGCTGCCATGCACAGGCTCTGTATCTGCCTGTTCTGTGTCTGACAAGCCGAGATCTATCGACTGAAACAGTGCCGACATGGCCCGGTGTTGCTCCTCGGAAGCGCTCTCGCCAGACGGCACGACAGCAACCTGCCGGGCCGGTCCACCGTAGGTCGGTCGTTGCGTCTGCCCCGACGGTATCTCGAACGGGCTCGCTCTCAGAACGCCCGACTGCTGAGTCAACGCGGGTGCCGCCGCGGCAATGTCCTGCACTGACCGCCCGGTCACGCTCACCGACGTTTCGTCGGAGCCATAGCAGAGCACATCACCGTTCCTGAGTGTCACGATCACGCGACCCGCCCTGTCGACAGCCAGGCCCTGCCACAACGGCTCGCCCCTGATACCCGGAGCGACGTCAGGAAGGGCCACCTGCCACAGGCCCTGGCCGGTGGTGCGGTCGAGGGCACCGACGTACCACTGTGCCTGTTCCGGCACCATCGGGTTCTGCGGCGTGTACGTGGCCACCAGCGCGCTTGGTGTCAGGACCATGGCGTTGAAATCCAGTGCAGTGTTGGTGAACAGTGGTGCAGGATACGCTGCCTGGTCAACCACGAACGTGGCGAAGCGGAAACTGCCCTGGGCCTGGGCCTGCACGCGCAGCATGGAAAGGAAACCAGGCATGGGATAGGCGCGCAGGTCGTTGCTTCCGTTGAACACCTGGACATACGCCTGATCGTCCCACGCGGGAGTGGTGTTCACCCCTCCTGTCTGCGGTTGTGTGGCGGTCTGGATGAACGGGTGCAGCGGCATCCCGCTGGCGTTGAACGGCTGGAACCCCATGTGCAGGTGCACATAGCCGAGTCCGTCGCGCGCTGCGTGATCCATGAATATGTACCGACCACCCCTGATCAAAAACTCGCCACCCACGATGCCGATCTCGCGGCCATGGCTGGCTTCATCGGTGGGATACCCGTTCCTGACAATGCTCTCGGCATAGCCCATGTCAGTGGCCACACAGTAGTCGAATAATTCCCGAAGGGTGGAGTCAAGGCCGCCGGTGGCCAGGTCAAACGAAGCATTGCCGGGAACGCTGTTGGCCATGTGGAGGCGGCTGCCACGGATAGTCATGTACCCGCACGGGGTTACCCCCACGCGCTCGTTGGGCATCAGTACCTTCGAGGTCTTGTTGTTCTGCCAGCGCAACGCTCCTGTCAGGGCATCAACACAGTACACGTGTGTGCCGTATTCGCTCTGTACGCCTGAAGCGAAGTAGGCGTTCGCGCCCTCGACGAGCACACCGCCAGAACCCTTCTGGTCATGTCGCGGCGGATCTACCCACACGAGGCGCTCGGTGACATGTACTACGTACCGGTTGTCGAGGCCCTGGACAGCGGCGCGAAAACCGACAAGGA
>CAZJJT010000826.1:0-1950 GCA_964546395.1 uncultured Fibrobacterota bacterium | reverse complement strand
GGTGAAAACTCCTTTCTCCGCCCCGTCCCCGGGCGGGGAAGGGGCAGTTGAGACAGCCGAACAAGTGCGGGGAAGGGGTCAGACGCGTTGTGTGCAGGTGGTGAAACAGGCTGAGACGATACAGCAGGCTGAAATGGGCTCTTCATCCTCATCCTTAACCTTAACCTCAGCCTCATCCTCACCCTCCCAGAGTCTGAATTATTTTCATTCTCAGCATGAATAGAATTCGTACAAGGTTCCTAACAAGCTATTTTTCAAGGACTTTGGGTGTCATGCCGGTGGTGGTTGTGACCGGGGCGCGCCAGACCGGTAAGACAACGCTGGTGCGTGAGCTTGCCCCCGGCCCCACTCGCCGGTACGTGACCTTCGACGACTACGATGTGCTTGCCCAGGCGGACGCCGACCCCGACAGTTTGTTTGCTGGCGGCACACCGCTCATCATTGATGAAGTCCAGCGTCGGCCGGCGGTGCTGCATGCTCTGAAGAAGGCTGTCGACAGGAACCGTGAGCCGGGCATGGTGGTGCTCACCGGGTCAGCGAACCTTCTGCTGATGCAGAATGTGAGCGAGAGCCTTGCTGGTCGGGCCTCGTACCTCGAGCTTCCTCCGTTCTGCCCAGTGGAGTGGGCCGGTACGCGCGACCTGGGTGCGCTGGATGCTCTGTTTGGGGACGTGTTCGATGAGAGCATGTGGCCGCACCTG
Organism: uncultured Fibrobacterota bacterium; assembly: GCA_964546395.1. Classification (GTDB taxonomy): domain Bacteria; phylum Fibrobacterota; class Chitinivibrionia; order Chitinivibrionales; family CAZJJT01; genus CAZJJT01. The sequence continues at coordinate 1,249 of CAZJJT010000826.1, read as the reverse complement.
GGAGGCGATTGGCGCGCATGCCTGCTGTCGGGGGGATACCCCGCGGCACTTCAGGCAGGCAGCGACCGGGATGTGTGGTTCGGTGGGTACGTGCAGGCGTACCTCGAGCGCGACCTTCGTCACCTCAGCGCGGTATCATCTCTGCCCGACTTCCAGCGCCTGATGCGGCTCGCAGCACAGCGGACCGGCCACACCCTGAACCAGAGCGAACTGGCGCGCGATGCGGGACTCAAGCAGGCAACTGCGCATCGGTACCTCAACCTCCTGGAGACCGGTTGCCAGGTTGTGCGGCTGCCGCCGTACACCGCGAATCCCTCGGTGGGACTGGTGAAGGCGCGCAAACTCTTCTGGACCGACTCCGGGCTTGCCGCGTACCTCGCGGGCATCGCCGACACCACCATGCTTGGCTCGCGTACCGACACCGGATTCTGGTTCGAACAGGCCGTCTTCCAGACGTTCCAGACCTGGCGGAGCCTCGACCCGATGCGCCGTCGGCTCTACTACTGGCGCGACCGGAAGGGCAACGAGGTCGATTTCGTGCTGGAGCAGGGCGACAGTATCGTGGCAGTCGAGGCAAAATCGGCAGACCGCGCCCGGCAGGAGGACCTGAACGGCATCCGTGCCTTCACCGACAGCCTTGGCAAGCGCCGCAGCCTCCTCAAGCGCAGCGTCGTTCTGCACGCCGGCGCCGGCTGCGCGGCAATGGGAAACAACAGCTGGGCCCTCGGGACGGGATGGATATTCGCGGGATGAATCAGGACGAGAGGGTGATGCGGGTGCAGACAGTTGATATGGGTGCTTCGCCAGGTACCCCCCGGGTGAGTTCTGTGGTACGCATCGTGCGCTGGGGGGGACCTGCGCAGAGTCGTAGTGACTGCTTCCCTCTCTCTCCCCCCCCGTCCCCGGACGGGGGGGGCAAGGGGGGGTCTGACGCAGTTGCGTGCAGGGATGAAACAGGATGAGAGGGTGAAGCAGGTTGAAGTAGACTCTCTGGCCTTAGCCCCAGCCTTATCCCCATGCGCATAGAGACCATCACCTGCCACGATGTCTACAACGCGGGCGCGAGTCTGCAGGCCTACGCACTCATGCAGTACCTGGCAAGCCTGGGCCACGATGTTGAGATCATTGACTACAAGCCTGACTATCTCAGTAGACACTACGACTTGTTGTCGGTGGACAACCCCGCATACAGAGAGAATATCCTGTTATCAGCGGCATACGTACTGACCAAGGCGCCGGCGAAGCTGCG
>CAZJJT010000825.1:753-1965 GCA_964546395.1 uncultured Fibrobacterota bacterium | reverse complement strand
CCGACAAGTCCTCCTCGGACGCGCTCAGCAAGGCACTGCACCGCTTCTCGAAGGAGGACCCGACGTTCCGCACGTTCGTCGACCACGAGTCCGGGCAGACGATTGTCAGCGGCATGGGAGAGCTGCATCTCGAGGTCTACCTCGAACGTGCCCGTCGCGAGTACGGGGCGCAGTTGCAGACGGGGCGCCCCCAGGTGGCATACCGCGAGACGGCCTCGACCAGTGCGACGTTCGACTACACGCACAAGAAGCAGACCGGTGGCGCGGGACAGTACGCCCGCATATGCGGAATCCTCGAGCCCAACGCGGAGAGCGAGTATGAGTTCGTGGACGAAGTGAAGGGCGGGGTCATCCCCCGCGAGTTCATCCCTTCGTGCGACAAGGGCTTCCGCGCCTGTCTCTCGCGCGGTTCGGTGATCGGGTTCCCGATTGTGAATGTCAAGCTGACCGTGAACGACGGCAACTACCACCCGGTGGACAGCTCGGACATGGCGTTTCACACCGCGGGTATCGGTGCGTTCCGCCAGGCGTTTGCCGCCGCGAAACCGATTATCCTCGAGCCGTTGATGAAAGTGTCGGTGGAGGGCCCCCCCGACTACCAGGGCGCGGTGCTCAGTTCGCTCAACCAGCGGCGCGGCATGATTGTCAGTACGACCGAGACAGACCTGAGCATGCGCGTGGACGCCGAAGTGCCGCTGGCCGAGATGTTCGGCTACTCGACAATCCTGCGTTCGCTGACCCAGGGGCGCTCGGAGTTCTCGATGGAGTTCGCGCGGTACGTGAAAGTGCCCGAGAGCATTTCGGAGGAGTTGCGGAAGCAGTTTGCAGAGCGCAGGAAGTCGTAGCTGAGCAAAGGAGACGCGATGGTAGCGCAGGAACTGGTGAAGCGCAGTCCGATACGGATACTCGAACGTTCGACCCACGGCGGCGCGGGCAAGGGTGGGTTCGGCGTGTTTGCCGGCCAGAGCGGCGTGGGCAAAACCGCGTGCCTGGTGCACCTTGCCACCGACCGTCTGTTGCAGGACCGCAACGTGGTCCACGTGTCGTTCTCGCGCGATACCTCACACATCATCGCCTGGTACGAAGACATCTTTGGAGAACTGGCGAAGCGCTATCAGCTCGATGGCGCCATGGAAGTCCACGATAGTATAATAAGCGACAGAATTATCACTACATTCGAGCAGAGCGAAGTTCACTGGGACCGGGTGGCCA
>CAZJJT010000825.1:0-743 GCA_964546395.1 uncultured Fibrobacterota bacterium | reverse complement strand
TCCGGTCGCTCAGCGCGGATGGGGGGTTTGCCGCCGACACGGTCGTGGTCGACGGGTACACGTTCCCGGAAAGCGATATCCCGGCGTTGCGGGAGTTCAGGCGGTTCGCCGGTGAGATGGGCCTGGAGGTGTGGTTCAGCGCATCGGTGGACGATGCGCCACTGGTGTCGCAGGACAGCACGAAACAGGAGATCCCGGGAGCGTTGCAGGCGTTCGCCGATGAGTTCGCGGTGGTGGTAGTGTTGGTCGATCTCAAGACACATATTCATCTCGAACTGATCAAGGACCACGACAACGCTGTTCAGGACTGCCACCTCAAACTCGACCCTCGCATACTGCTCATTGCCGAGGAAACATAGGGGTCAGGCGTGACGACGATGGTGAAATCAGGCAGCAGAGCAGCCGGTTGCTGCACCATCGTGGCGCTGTCCCTCACCATTGTCGCAAGCCAGGTCAACCGCGAGAACCTCCACCCCCGTTCCGCCTACACCATTCCTCTCGCAAAGCTCTCGGTGGCGCTGGAGGATGGCACCAAGAAACTCGAACGGGTGCGTATCTCCTACGAGGGTTCCGACGACTACACCAATATCGGGCCGATCAACGACGAGCACGTGAAACTCACCCGTCGCGGTCGCGAAACCACGGTGTACCGCGAGGCCTGGGAAAACGCATCGTACATCAGCGACTTCGAGGGCGAGCACCTGCAGGAGGTCACGGCGACGCTCGCGACCACGCTCGAAGAA
>CAZJJT010000824.1:0-1968 GCA_964546395.1 uncultured Fibrobacterota bacterium | reverse complement strand
CCTCGTCTCACACTGCCTTCCGGCGCACCGGGGTGAAGAAATCACCGACGACGTGCTTGACAGCGAGCGATGCGTGGCGCTGGATGAAGCCGAGAACCGGCTTCACGTGCAGAAAGCGGTCATACAGTCATTGTTCTCACACGTGTGAGGGACGGGGCATGAGCGACGCAAGAGTGCCAACCGGCATAAAGACGCTGGACACCATGCTGCGGGGCGGTCTGCTGCCGGGGTCGGCCAACCTTCTCGAGGGAGCGCCGGGAACGGGCAAGACCACCCTGGCCATGCAGTTCATCTACAACGGCATCAGGAAATACCAGGAACCCGGACTGATTATCACGTTCGAGGAGTTTCCACAGCAGTACTACCACGACGCTCTCGAGTTCGGCTGGGACCTCAAGGCCCTCGAGAAGGACGGCACGCTGAAGGTGGTGTTCTCCGACCCACACACCGCACTGGAGGAACTGACCAAGCCGGACGGTGAGTTCGTGAAGATTATCGAGGAGTTCGGGGTGAAACGCGTGGCGGTCGACAGCATGACCCATTTCGAGTCACTCTCCACCGACCAGTCGGAACTGCGCGAGATCGAACGGTCATTTGTCAACGCGCTCAAGCGCGAGCGGGTGACCAGTGTCCTGCTCCGCGAGAACGACGCGCTGCTCGGACAGATTTCGCGCACTACCAGCAAGATCCCGTTCATCGTCGACAGTTACACTCTGCTGCGCTACGTGGAGATAGACAGCTCGATTGTCAAGGCACTGTGCATCCTTAAACTGCGCGGCAGTGACCACGACAAGGACATCCACCGGTTCACGATCACGCCGAAGGGAATCGAGGTAGAGGCGGTGTTCACCGGCCGCGAGGGGATCATGAGCGGGATCACGCATCTGACGCCGCAGGATGCGTTTGTGAACGTGTTCGGGAAGAAGAAATGAGTCTGTTCGACGCCTACGAGCTGTACCACCCCCTGCTCATGACCTCCGTTGCGGGTCTGATGGTGCTTGCCGGGCTTTCCCTGTGCATCTCGCTGTTTTACCGCAAGCGGCTCAAGCAGCCCTCACCGCGCCTCGCGTTCGTGGTCGCCATCGCGTCCGGTGCCCTGTTCATGCTGAGTTACGCGCTCATTCGTGACGGATGGCTGGCCGCGGTGCGGCGGGCGCAGGCGTACCTGCTGTTCACCTGCGGGGTTGCCTCGATGTACGGGGCGCTGGCACTGTACTTCACCATGAAAAAGGTGCGCAAGTAGCGCTATGCTGCACAGCCTCTTCGTTGCCGATGTGGCGGTGATGGTCAGCATGCTGGTGCTGGCCAACCTGAGCGCGCGCCTTGGCGACGCACTCAAGATACCACCCTACTACCGCATACTCTATGTTACCACGGCGCTTGTGCTCGCCGCATTCGCGCTCGACACGTTCCGCGAAACCCTTCAGGCACCGCTGCTCGACCTGGTGGCGATCGCCATGCGCGCCGCAGCCGTGGTTGCGGCCGCGGCCGTCTGTCTGCCGTACTGGCACTGGGTGTTCCGGGAAATATTCGGTAGGGGATAGCAAGAGAGGAAGGTACATGCGACGGAAGGTGCTGGTAATCGAAGACGAAGCGGACATCGCCGAACTGGTGCGTCTGGTGCTCGAGACACGCGACTACGAAGTGAAAGCGGTGCTCGACTCCACCCGTGCCTACGACGAGGCCGTGGCATACCGTCCCGACGCGATCCTGGTAGATCTCAAGATGCCGGTGGTGGACGGGTGGACGGTGTTCAAGCGGATTCGCGCCGATGAGTCGTTCGCGAAGGTCCCCATCGCCATCTTGACCGCCAAGGCCGAGGGATTCGACGCCATGGTGGGGCTGCACGTGATGAAGGCCGATGCGTACATCACCAAGCCGTTCGGCAAACAGGAACTGATAGACAAAGTGGACGGCCTCTTTGCCCAAAGCGCCGGAGGCAAATGAAGCGAGAATCTCCTGCACCTG
>CAZJJT010000823.1:0-1970 GCA_964546395.1 uncultured Fibrobacterota bacterium | reverse complement strand
CCGCTCCTTCCGCTGCAACTCGAGCTCCCGCCCGGCGTTCCGCCCTGGCACGCACGTCTGTGCCGTTCCGCATACGTGTGGCTGCCGCCGGACGACATCCGATGCGCCACTGACTTGCGTGGCCTGGACCATTTTGACTTGGTGCTACGTTTGTTCGACTTCAGTCCCTGGCGGGCGATTCTGGGCCAGCGCTTCTGCAGCGCCTACGGCCCGCCCCCCTTCGACCCCGTCAGCGTGGGCCTGACTTGGCTGCTGGCGCGCTGGCGCAACTGGACCTGGTCCCAATTGCTGACCGAATTGTATTCCCCCGAACGCGGCCCGGGCTACTGGCTGCGCTTGGGCTTCGACCCGCACGACTTGCCAGCAGAATCTACCCTGCGGGTCGCGCTGACCCACACCGACCTGGCTTGGCTATTGCAGTGTGAAGACAGTCTGCTGCTGGGCCTGATGGCATACGGCATTGTTCCCACCGCCTCCACCTTCCCCGGTGACCCGCCCGGCCGCGGTGTCAGCGTGGCCGTCGACAGTCAGTTGGTTGCGGCGCGTTCCCACATGCTGTGCCATCACCAGAACGACGTCTGCTTCGAGCCGTGCAGCACGCGCTCTTGCGCTGCCCGCGCCGCTGGCCACGATGGCTGCGCCTGCGACACGGCTGCTTGCGTTGAGCACTGCTGTCTCGTCACAGCGCGCGACCCGCAGGCCACCTACGTCTACTACTCCGGCTCGAATCAGCCCGCCGCGCCGACCGCTCCTGCCACGGCTGGCGCTGCGACCAGCCGTGGCAAACACCACTTTGGCTACAAGTCCAAAGCCTTCAATATCGTGGATGACCGGGTTTTCGCCCTCTGGCCCATCTCCGGCCCCTTTGTCCCCGCCAACCACAACGACCATCTCCAGTCCATCCCCGGCCTCAAAGACTTGGGCCGCCGTTTTCCCCAGTTGTCCATCGGTGAACTCATCGGTGATGCCGGCGAGGGCTTCGATGAGATCCTCCAATTTGTGCACGACGAGCTCAAGGCGCTGCGCACCATCGTACCACGCCAGCACGAAACCGACGCCGACCCGCTCGCTTGCCTGCGCCGCGGCTACGACGCTCAGGGCACCCCCCTCTGCCCGCACGGTTACTGCCTGTCTTTCAACGGTCACGACTATCAGCGCGGTGATAGCCGCTGGCTCTGCCACCAGCGCTGCTTGCACTGTTCCCAGCCAGACGTGCGGGTCACCCCCTTGGATGCGTCAGCCGAGGGTTGTCCATACCGCAGCACGGACTGTGCCGGCTATCTGGTGCGTGTCGCGCTCTCTCTGCCTGACGGCGATATTCGGCTGGCTCGCGACCATCCCGTGAACTCCAATACCTGGAAGTTACGCATGGGCCGCCGGAGCTATTCCGAAAGCCGCAACGCCGACCAAGCCCGCCGCGGTGTCAAACACTCGCCCTACTTCGGTCTGTCCCACAGCGCCAAGGCTTCCATTCTCGCCGATATCCTCACTTCTGCCCTCAACCTGGCCCGCTTTGTCCGCGAAGCCATGTGCGCCCCGGCTGTCACCTGAGTCCGGGGCAGCGCGCCCCGACGTGCCCGCTGCCCCCATGCCCTGAACCACTGCCTATCCGCTCTCGCCGATCACCCTGCACCCGACGATGCATCGCCGCACGCTTGACGACCGGATCCTGACTCGCCCGTGCTCTGCTGTCTCCCTCCGCGCCGGACTTCTCGCGCCTGTCGGCCACCTGACGGCCCTCACAACGCCCGCTGCCCCGACTTGTTGCGCTCCCCCCCGGCACTTCAGGCTGACTTGTTGCGCAAAATGCCTCGCGTTGGCCCTCAAGAACGTCGCCAAACTCCTTCAACCCATCTGCCCGCTGCACACCCCCTCTTGACACGAGTCCTACTTATATATACTTATTGCGGTATCCCCTGGCCGAAAAGTTTTGACATCTCACCTTTCGTCGCTATAATCAAACAGATGAA
>CAZJJT010000822.1:0-1983 GCA_964546395.1 uncultured Fibrobacterota bacterium | reverse complement strand
CTGCTGGACCTCTTCACTGAGCTGGCCCGGGAGAAGGCGTTATTCCCAGTTGCCCGTGGGGGTGGAAGGCGTGTTCATGCGGCCAACCGCGCCGAGACCGATCAGGTCCTGCGCCGGTACGATCATCGTGTCCGCCACCGACATCATGCCCATGCGTATCAACGCCCAGAGCGCGTGGGGTGAGTTGGCCTCGGTCCCGGTGTACTCGCTGAACCGCTGGCGCTCCGACTCGGTCGCTTCACCACTGAGCCATCCGGTCGCCGTGTTGTTGTCGTGCGTGCCCGTGTACACCACGGTCTCGCGACGGTAGTTGTGGGGGAGGTAGGGGTGGTCGGGGTCATCGTTGTTGAACGCGAACAGCAGGATACGCATCCCCGGGAACCCCAGACTCGCCATCTTCTCCCGCACGTCATCGGTGATAATCCCCAGGTCCTCCGCCACGATCTTCAGCCCGGGCGTCTCTTTCAGCACCGCCGCGAAGAACTCCTCGGACGGCACCTTCTTCCACTCTCCCTCCATCGCAGTCTCGGCCCCCGCCGGCACTTCCCAGTACTGCACCAGGCCGCGGAAATGGTCGATACGTACGATGTCGTAGAGGCGACTGAGGGCGCGGAGACGGTGGATCCACCATCCGAACCCGTTCTTCTTCAGGTTGCTCCAGTGGTAGACCGGCGTGTTCCAGAGCTGACCGGTCTTGCTGAAGTAGTCGGGGGGTACGCCCGACACCGCTGTCGGTTTGAGCTGACGGTCGAGCTTGAACACCGAGGGGTTCGCCCACACGTCCGCGCTGTCGTACCCGACATAGATCGGCACATCCCCGAACAACTGCACCTTCTGTGCCGCCGCGTATTCCTTAAGCGAGTCGTACTGACTGTAGAACAGGTACTGCACGAACTTCTCGCGTTCGATACGCTCCGCATGCTCCTGCGCGGCCCGCGCAAGAGCGGCCGCCTGGCGGTTGCGCAGCGGGGAAGGCCATTCGCTCCACATGCCGCCGCCCTCCGAGGCCTTGATCGCCACGAACAGCGCGTAGTCGTCGAGCCACGAGATCTGCTCGTGGCAGAACGTCTCGAACGCCTCCTTGTGGATCCCCTTCGAGAGGAATGTCGCACAGGCCTTCTCGAGCACCGCGTTGCGCCGCGCCCACGCTTCACCGTAGTTGGTGCGCGGCGAGTGCGGCACAAAGAGTCCATCGAGCATGCCTCGCGGCACGAACCCGTCCTCCGCGAGTTTCTCCGGGCTGATCAGCAGCGGGTTGCCCGCCATGGTGGAGCAGCTCGTGTACGGCGAGTTGCCGAGCGCGGGGTCGGTGGGGTTGAGCGGCAGGAACTGCCAGACGCTCTGTCCGGCTTTCGCGAGCCAGTCGACAAACGCGTGCGCCTCCGGGCCCAGGTCGCCCACCCCGTACGCCGAGGGGAGGGAGGTGATGTGCAGCAGGACACCGCTTGTACGCATGCGTTCCTTTCAGGCCTTCTGAAACAGAACCACCGACAGCGGCGGCAGGGTGACATTCAGGCTGCAGGGGCGGCCATGTGCCGGAATCGAATCGGCGTGTGCCTGGCCCGCGTTGCCGAGACCGCTGCCGCCGTAATCGGCCGCATCGCTGTTGAGCGCTTCACGCCATAGCCCGCCCTCGGGCACTCCCACGCGGTAGCCCCCGCGCGGAACCGGCGTCAGGTTGCACACCACCGCCACGTAGTCATTGCCGCGGCTGCCCTTGCGCAGAAACGCCAGGATACTGTTCTCGTGGTCATGGCAGTCTATCCACTCGAACCCGTCCCAGGTCGAATCGCGCTCGTACAGCGCCGGCGTGGTGCGATAGAAGTGGTTGAGGTCCGCCACCCACCGTTTCACCCCCTGGTGCTGGGGGTAGTCGAGCAGGTGCCAGTCGAGGCTGGTATCCTGGTACCACTCGTTCCACTGCGCGAACTCGCCGCCCATGAACAGCAGTTTCTTGCCCGGGTGCGTGTAGAAATAGCCCAG
>CAZJJT010000821.1:0-1985 GCA_964546395.1 uncultured Fibrobacterota bacterium | reverse complement strand
AATCGCGGGCGGCGGTGTCGGCGAACAGCGGATCCTGGCCAACGACATTGTCGACATCGGTCACCGGCAGACTGCGCGGGGCGCTCGAACCGGAGTTCTCGAAGTTGTACCACAGGTTGTTGGAGAACACGAAGCTCTCCGGGTCGGTGTTGGCGCCGACGTTGCAGTCGGTGGAGATGGTCCCGCGGTAGACGACGTTGTTGCGGAACACTGAGTTGCCGCATGCGACAAACCGTGTGGTGTCGACGGTCTCCTGGAGAATCCTGATGACCCAGCGAGTGGGTTTGAAGATCGTGTTGTTGACCACATCCACATTGGTGCACCCGACATAGGCAATGGGCGCCTCGGACCCGACAAACACGTTCGAGTACACGTGCAGGTCCGCAGCTTCGTAGTGCGCCGTATCGGGCCTGAAGAACTCCAGGCCCGTGCTGCCGCCCAGGTTGAGCGTGCGTGCCCCGCAGTTTTCAAAGAAGTTGCGCTCGACGGTGACATGGCGCGTGCCGCCCTTTGCCTGGATTGCATTCGACCCCATGCGTTCGAAACGGTTGCGGAAGAAGAGCCCATTGTGGCAACCCACCATATCGACACCGCTTCCGCCATCGGCCCCGTCTTCGAATACGCAGTCCCTGATCTCGAACGTGTCAAGCCCCGACAGCTTGAGAAGGTCGTTGTTGCCCGTGGCGTTCATCTGGCGGAACGTGCACTGCTCGAACACCACGTGGTGGGCAGGCGTATCGTACGTGCCGCTGTCGTCGACATTGACCCCGTTGCTGGTCTGCCCCTGGAACGTGATGCCGACTATGCGTACGTACTCGGGGTCCACCAGGTGCCAGGCCTGACTGCCGCCGTCCCACACCGGGCTGGCGCCCGCTGCCGCGGCCACCGTGATCCAGGCCGTTGACTCGCCCTTCAGGCCCGTCACGTACTGCCCGCCCGCATACACGCCGTCAAGAACCAGGATGGTGTCGCCGGGGGCCGCCGCCCGGCCAGCATCGCGGAAGTTGGTGTAGGTCTCGGAAGCACCGACCGTGACTGTTGCCGCCGCTGCAGGCAGAAGGGCTGTGCCGCAGCACAGGGCGGCCGCGCGAAACAGATGCATACCTTACCTCCCGAGGGACCGAAGTCCGATTCGTACCGCACCAGAACCGTCTGCGCCGCTGCGCACGCAGATGCCGGCAGCGCCCCGTCCACTCAAACAACGCCCACGGATATCGTACGTCCTGAACTCACCGCCGGCACCAGCAGGGCTTCGGTGTGCCGTGACGGGTGCGCGCACGGGGTTGGTCCCCCATTCGTAGGCGCCAACGGTTGGCGGGTTGGCGCGCGCTGCTCGCGTGATATCCTCGGTGACACCCGCAGAGGGCCGGGTGACATTCTGGGCGGGACGGAAATCGCCGGCGCCCACGCTGACAAACCAGTTGCTGTCACTCACCGCGACATTGTCCGCGGCTCCGGCCGCACGGTGCGTGGTGCCGTGGAAGAACACGTTGTTCTCGAACGGGAATACGGCGCTGGGGCAGTAGAACAAGGTGCCGTTGTCAGGCTGCGCCGGGTTCCAAATCGTGTTGTGGTGCAGGTAGCCGTTGGTGACATCCTGGCCGATCTCGAACATGTTGCTCACTTCGTAGCGGCTGTCCGGGTCATCGTAGATCACCAGGTTGTTGCGGGCCCACATCCAGTCACTCTCATCGTCGTACCAGCTGGCGCCGAGCTTGATCGCGGCGTCGCAGTTGATGAACAGGTTGCGTTCCACCAGTATCGAGTCGGTGCGGTCCCACATGATGACACCCGCACCGTTGCTGGCGTGCGCCGCGGTCTTCTGGATACGGATCTGCTCGAACACGTTGTCGCGGACAATCCAGTTGTGTCCCTCGTGCAGATCGATGCCCTGAGTTTCGTAGCTGCTCTCGATGTTGAGCCCGTCGGTGTAGTGCAGGTACGAGCACTCCAGCACTCCGTCGGCACACCCGACCGGGTTCTCA
>CAZJJT010000820.1:0-1986 GCA_964546395.1 uncultured Fibrobacterota bacterium | reverse complement strand
CATCCCTGCGTTTTCGGTGGGGTCCAATGGTCGGTGTTCTCGCCCCAGTCCGATACGCCTTGGGCGAATACCGCGGATGCAAACAGAAGGACCGACATGGCCATCGTCCTGCACACTGCGCACTTCATACCCCACCCCCGTGTTGGGCCCGCGTGCAACATTAAGCGCTTAAATACCTTGTTATATTGTACGGTGAAGAGCCACAGGAGTCAAGAGGGCACATCGCGGCGTCTTAACTCATGGGACGGCGGGTGGTGGTGGGCGAGGAATGGGGCACAAGATGTTGTTGGGGGGGCGTATGCGCAGGCCGCTGATTGTACTACTCCTCGCCACCGTCGCGGACTCTCGCATGCACGCGCTCAACCGCGCACATCGAACCGTACCCCGTTTTTGCCGGCATGCTTGACAGCGTACATCAGGTGGTCAGCCGCCGAGATGACCTGCTCCAGGTTCTCGGGAGCATGCTGAAAAGTCACGACGCCCACGCTGGCCCCGACCGGCCACCGACGTTCCCCGGCAAGCGCCAGCACCGCCTTGTGCAGTTTCGCGACCGCCGTCGCCGCCGCCTCGGCATCGGTTTCGGGCAACAGCACCGCAAACTCATCCCCACCCAGACGTGCCGCGAGGTCTGTCGAGCGTGTCTGGCTCCGCAGCGTCTGCCCCACCGCCCGCAGCACCTCGTCCCCGGCTTCGTGACCCAGCGAGTCGTTCACTTTCTTGAAATCGTCAAGGTCGAGATACGCGATGGTTATCGGACGGGGGTAGCGCTTGGCACGAAGGAGTTCGTCTGTGGCTCGCGCGTAGAATCCCCGCGTGTTCAGCAGACCGGTGAGCGAATCGACCACCGCCTGTTCACGCAGTTGCGCGTACCGCAGGCGCAGCTCAGAGATGAGGTGGGCGATAGCGCAGAAGAAGGTCATGCGCACAAGCCCGTTCCAGACTGGGTAGAATACCGACGAGTAGGTGTGTGTGTGGTACTCCACCGCAAACCACACGGCGCCGGCGCTGACACTCACTATCCATCCGCCGGGCTTGCCCGTGTACGCCGCGGCAAGCGACACGGGGATCAGGTAGAACACGGAGAACGACAGCTCGTATCCCGTGAACCAGTCGACGAGGCCTACCACGCCAACCAGGACCATGGCCAGCGCAACCATCAGCGGAGATCGAACAGCGCCCATACGCAGGTAACTGACCGACATGGCATCCCCCGATCCCTGTCCCAAGGCAATATACACGCAGATTCTGTGCCGCCCGTCGCGGTACGCTCAGACCAGTGCTCTTCGTGGCGACGACTGCATCACAACTCAGCTTGAACGCCAATCGACGGCCCACGACAGCATGTGGGCAATCACAGACGACGCATAAGAACTATACTCCCGCACGGGTACGTTCCTGCGCTGGGAGCGGGTATTGTGCGTACGATGAACAGCCGACTCAACGACACCCGGCAACACCACGTACTTGACACACAACTAATCTCCAAGGACGAGACATGCGCATGCAGTCGGTAGCAGGGGTCGTTGCGATCATGGCATGGAGTTGTACGTGCGCCGCACAGGAATCGGTGAGCGACACGGAACGCGCAGGCGAGGCGGGCGACACAGCCACGGAAAAAGCGTGGAGCGAGGAGCCCACGGATGCGACGGTGGACGCGGAGGATGACGACGTCGACATCGGCTACTTCCGCGATGCACTGAGCCCTTTCGGTACCTGGATGACGGTGGACGGTGAGTGGTACTGGCAGCCGCATGCGGCCATGATGCCCGGCTGGCGTCCGTACTTCACGTCGGGCCGTTGGGTGTACACCGACTGGGGCTGGGCGTGGCAGTCGAACTACGACTGGGGGTGGGCCCCGTTCCACTACGGGCGCTGGCTGTACCATCCAGCACACGGCTGGGTGTGGGCGCCCGGCACTGTGTGGGGGCCGGCCTGGGTTGTGTGGCGCTCGGACGGGGCGTACTATGGATGGGCCCCGCTGCCCCC
>CAZJJT010000819.1:0-1989 GCA_964546395.1 uncultured Fibrobacterota bacterium | reverse complement strand
GAATGCCGAGTACGAGTTGTCGGAAGGAGATAGTGTGACGTTCAACTGCGCTCTTCCACATCGTCTGGCGAATCGTGGGCCGGGAGTGTTCCGTGCGGTCTGGGTCATCCTCCCGCCGCACCGCGATTTTCTTGACGTCGAGCACACACGAGGAGGTACCGACAGATGAGTGTACCACGCACGATTGCAGAGAAGATATTCGACACGCACAAACGTGACGAGCCGTTCGCGGGAACGTGGGTACTGTCGCTGGACGTCGTGCTGTGCCATGAGATCACCACGCCGATTGCGATTGCCGACCTGGTGTGGCGCACGCGCGACCGCGTCTTCGACCCTTCACGGCTCAAGGCGGTGATCGACCATGTGACGCCGGCCAAGGACAGCAAGTCGGCCGTGCAGGGGAAGATCCTGCGCGACTGGGCTGCCCGTCATGGCATCACCGATTTCTTCGATATCGGTGCCAATGGCGTGTGCCACGCGCTGTTCCCGGAGAAGGGGTTCATTCGCCCCGGCAATACCGTGATCATGGGCGACAGTCACACCTGTACGCACGGCGCGTTCGGTGCGTTTGCCGCGGGTGTCGGTACCACCGACCTCGAGGTGGGTATCCTCAAGGGAGTCTGCGCGTTCCGTCGCCCTGCCACGATCCGCGTCGACGTCACCGGTACCATGCCCCGTGGGGTGTACGCCAAGGACGTGATCCTGTCGGTGATTCGCGAATTGACAGTTAACGGTGCAACCGACCGCGTGGTCGAATTCGGCGGCCCGGTGGTGGACGCGATGTCGATGGAAGAGCGGATGACCGTGTGCAACATGGCGGTTGAGGCCGGTGGGACCAGCGGGATCTGCATGCCCGACCAGGTGACCCTCGACTACCTGTGGCCGTTTGTCGCCGGAGACTACGGCAACGACAAGGCTGCGGCTCTGAAAGCGTTTGCGGAGTGGCACTCCGACCCCGGCGCGCCGTACGAGCGCGTGGTGGCGATCGATGTGTCGAAAATGGAGCCCGTGGCCACTGTCGGCTACAAACCTGACCAGGTGAAACCGCTGCGCGAACTCGGCGATGTGACGGTCAACCAGGTGTACATCGGCAGTTGCACCAACGGCCGAATCAGCGACCTGCGTGCCGCCGCGGCAGTCACGAAGGGTCGCACGCTCGCGCCCGGGGTACGCGGCATCCTGTGCCCGGCCACACCCGCCGTGTGGCGTCAGGCCAAGGACGAGGGGTTGTTCGACATTTTCATGGACTCGGGCTACGTGGTTACCAACCCCACCTGCGGCGCCTGTCTCGGCATGAGCAACGGCGTGCTGGCCGAGGGTGAAGTGTGCGCATCGACCACCAACCGCAATTTCAACGGCCGAATGGGCAAGGGCGGCATGGTACACCTGATGAGCCCGGCAAGTGCGGCGGCAAGTGGCGTGAAGGGAACGTTGGCGGACCCGAGGGAATTCCTGAAGTAAGGAGAGCGCGATGAAAGCATTCGGCGGTCCAGTCCTCTTTCTGGACAGAAGCGACATCAACACCGACGAGATCATTCCGGCGAAGTACCTGACCGAGGTGGAGAAAGCGGCGCTGAAACCCTACCTGCTGGAGGATCTCACACTCGACGGGTTCGACCGCAGTGCGCCTTCGTTCTCTCAGGCGCGCGTGGTAGTTGCTCGTGCCAACTTCGGCTGCGGCAGCTCGCGCGAGCATGCGCCCTGGGCGCTCGAGGTCAACGATATCAATGTGGTGGTCGCGCAGAACTTCGCCCGCATATTCCGGCAGAACATGTTCAACTGCGGGATGCTGGCGATTGAGATGGGCGCCGCGGACCTCGATGAGGTCTTCGCGCTCAGCTCTTCGGGCGCGGTCAACTGCGCGGTTAATCTCGATGGCAGGGAACTGACATTCTCGGCCGGCGGCAGGACTGTGGTCAAACCATTCTCGCTCAGCGAGTTCGACGAAGCGCTGGTACGCGCCGGTGGCTGGGTGGAGTTTGCCGACGC
>CAZJJT010000818.1:0-2000 GCA_964546395.1 uncultured Fibrobacterota bacterium | reverse complement strand
TGTTCGCAAAGAGATCCTCAACAACCTGCTGAACCTGCGGTTCGGGCTGGCGTATTTCCTCGTAACATTCCTCCTGGTGGGCAGTGCGGCGGTGATGCTGAGTGATTTCGTGGCCGACCGCGATGTCTACAGTGTCAACAAGGCCGCCTACGACCGCCGCAACGACACCTTCGACCACCCGTTCCAGTACGTGTTCGAGAGCAAGATGGTGTTGCGGCCCCTGTCGGCAACGCGTATCCTCGCGCTGGGCGACGAGAAGGATGCTGACCCGCGGGCGTCGGTGGCCGCCGAGTTCCATCCCTATTTCCACGGTGATTTCAAGCGCAACCCGTTGAGCAACCTCTTTCCCTCCGTGGACATGCTGTTCATCATCGGCGTGATCATCAGCCTTCTCACGTTCGTTCTCACCTACGATGCGGTGGCGGGAGAGCGCGAAGAGGGTACACTGGGGGTGCTGCTGGCCGGACCGGTGCCGCGTGACCTGGTGATGATGGCCAAGTTTGCCGGCGGTCTGGCGAGCCTGCTTGTGCCGCTGCTGACCTCCTGGACGATACTCGTGCTGCTCATCCTTCTCTCGCCCACACTGAGCCTGACCTCCTCGGAGTGGGGCCGGATGTTCGCGTTCTTCGGGGTAAGCGCGCTGTACCTTGCGTGCGTGTACGCGCTGTCGCTGATGCTCTCGGTGATGTTCAGGCGGTCGAGTACCGTGGTGCTGGCCCTGCTGTTCATGTGGGTAGTCGTGATTGTCGCGATCCCCGCGCTCAGCCCCTCCATCGCACACCTGTGTACCTCGCCCCGCAGCGTGCAGTCGACCGACCTCGAGGTCAAGAAGATAGGGGTACTGCGGTGGGGCGACATGCAGCGGACCGCGGCGACGGAGTACACACGCCGGTTCGGCGAGCGCAGCTGGGACGATCTGAGCCCTGAGGAGCGGCAGGAGTGGACAAAGTGGGACAACGGGCGAGACCAGGTGCACATCGAGGCAATCGCCGACAGTATTGCGCTCGCGGGGCAGGACGGGGATCGGTCCTTTGTCCGTGCCTCGCAGCTTTCCCGCTGGCTCTCGCGGCTCTCGCCCTACGGGTGTTATCAGAACGCGGCAGTCGCGCTGGCCGGGACGGGCATGGATCGACGCATGCAGCTGCGCCGGTCGCTCGAGGACTACGGCCGCAAGACCACTGAATACGCGATGGGTGCGGCACGTGAAGAGCGGCGGATTGATGAGTCGTTCGCCGACCAGGGACCGAAGCCTGCGCTTGGCACGGTGCGTGTCTCAGACGCGCTCGCGGCCTCACTCATCGACATCACCCTGCTTGCCGCGATGGGAGTGCTGTTCCTGCTGGTGGGCTACCTGACGTTCCTCCGGACGGAGGCAGTGTGAAACGGGTCTATGTCATCTACGCCGCGTTTCTTGCCGCGGTCCTGCTTGGGGCCCTGCTGCTTCTCGGCATGTTGCGCGGCGGCGAAGTGACCGCTTCGCTGGCCCGTCTCGGCGGCGGCGAACGCGATTTCGAGGAGGCGCGACAGACCATTGTCATGGCGGCTCGCGACCCCATTCCCCAGGTGGTGGCGTTCGTGGCCAACAGGCAGAAGAGCAGACGCGCCCGCATGCAGGCACTGGAGATCCTCGGCGAACTCGCGGGACAGCAGAACGTCGACTCCTCCGGCCGCCTGCTGATACCGCTCCTCGATGACCCCTCGCCGGAGATACGCGCGGGCGTGCTGACCGCATTCGGCAAGTTCGCTACGATGGATGGCATAGACACGATCGCCGCGATGTTCCGCACGTCCACCGACAGTGCCGTGATCGTGAGTGCGCATGAAGCCATGAAGGGCGCTGCCGACAAGTTCTTCCCGGGTTTCGTGGCTGCACTCCGCGCGAACGACAGTGGGCAGGTGGATTCCTGCCTGGCAATTGTCGAGCGGATACCCTCACGCAAGGGCCAGTTCTACCAGGAACTGGTCTCGCATTTCAAGCAACACGACGACCCCCGGGCAGG
>CAZJJT010000817.1:0-2005 GCA_964546395.1 uncultured Fibrobacterota bacterium | reverse complement strand
CGGCGGGTGATCAAGGCCACCTTGGAAACGACGCCGCCGAACGCCACGCACTGGGCGGAGACCTGCTGCGGCTCGATGCGCTGCTCGAGAAGCTCGCGGTGAACCCGGCGCGGCTCGCATTGGGCGAATCGGACCGGGCGGCGCTGAAGGGGATCGAGGAGCGGCTGCGGCTGATCCGCCGTCGGGAGAACGCGTGGCTGTTCTCGGACATCATTCAGGCTTCCCTGCAGCTGCTTCGGGAGCACACCGACGTGGCGCGGTACTACCGTGAGTGGTTTCGGGCCGTGCTGGTTGACGAGTTCCAGGACACCAATCCGCTCCAGGTGGAGCTGCTCAACCTGCTGCGTGAGCCCGCAACACACCTGTTCGCGGTGGGTGACGACGACCAGGCCATCTACGGGTTCCGGGGCGCCGACACCGGTCCGATACAGGGGTTCGCCGATCTGTTCGCCGGTGCCGTGATCCACAAACTGGAGACCAACTACCGTTCGACGAGGAGTATCCTCGATACCGCCAACCGGGTGTTCCGCGACAAGCCTGCCGCGTACCGCAAGACGCTCAGGACAGGTACCGACGGGGCCGCGGGCGAGCGGCCCCGCGTGGTGCGGTTCGACACGCAGCAGCGTGCGCTCCGCTGGGTGCTGGAGCGTTGTGGGTACTTCGAGCGCGAACACGGCATACCGGTGGCACGCATGGGGGTGTTGTTCCGGCTGAACGAAACGCGCGAAGCGGCCGAGGAGTTCTTTGCGCGGCACGTGCCCGGGGGGGCCGTCCCCGCGTGTCTGACGATCCATGCCAGCAAGGGGCTGGAGTTCCCGGTGGTGTTCCTGTGTGACCTGGAGGAGGGAATGCTGCCGAACTACCGGGTGGCCAGGGGGCGAAGCGGCCCCGGCAGTCTCTGGGGGCTTCTCAGGCGTGTGTCTCCCGACTGCGACATCGAGGAGGAACGCCGGCTGTTCTACGTGGGAATCACGCGGGCGCAGCAGTACCTGTACCTCGTGTCGGTGGGGCGCAGGACAGTCCATGGTGTCACGCGCCGCTTCCGCCGCTCGCGCTTCCTTGCGTTGCTCAGGCGGTGACTCGGGCGTTGATCGCCGAGGGTGGGACGATCTATTTTAAGCGCCTTCCTTTTCTAGAGATACGTCTGTGCCGGTGTGGGCCGCCGTGGCGGGCAGGCCAGGGAGCGAGGTGAGTATGCCTGCGTTGAAGTATGCGGATGCGGGAGTCGACCTTGCGTCGTGGCACGATGCGCGGGGGCGGATTGCCGAGTTGGTGAAGAGCACACACACCGGCAGTGTGCTCGGCGGTTTCGGCCAGTTCGGCGGGCTGTTTGATGCTTCGGTACTGAAAGGCATGGCGCAGCCCGTGCTGGTGTCTTCGGTGGACGGGGTGGGGACCAAGCTTAAAATCGCGTTTGAGATTGACAAACACGACACGGTCGGTGAGGACATCGTGAACCACTGCGTTGACGATATCCTGGTGATGGGTGCGCGACCGCTGTTCTTCCTCGACTACGTGGCGACCGGGAAGCTGTCGCCGCGGGTGATGGAGCAGGTGCTGAGCGGGATGGCACGTGCCTGCCGCGCGGCGGAGTGCGTGCTGATAGGCGGCGAGACGGCGGAGATGCCGGGGTTCTATGCGGCGGGCGAATACGATATCGCGGGCACGATTGTGGGGGTGGTGGACAAGGGCGCGATTGTCGACGGGACACGGATTGTACCGGGTGACGTACTGGTGGGGCTGCGCAGCAACGGCCTGCACACCAACGGCTACAGCCTTGCGCGCAAGATTGTGACCGAGGCGGCAGGGCGCGCCTACACCGACGTGTTTGCCGAGACGGGTCGTACGTTCGGCGAGGAACTGCTGCGCCCGCACCGTGCGTACAGCCCGATCCATGCGCTGCTGCAGAGCGGGACGGTGAAAGGGTGCGCGCATATTACCGGCGGCGGGTTCCAGGAGAATGTCGATCGGATGTTGCCGAAGGGGTGTGACGCCGTGATAGAGA
>CAZJJT010000816.1:0-2007 GCA_964546395.1 uncultured Fibrobacterota bacterium | reverse complement strand
TGGAGCAGCGATGACCGAAGGTGAACTCCTCGGTGAGCGAGGGGTCGCGGCTGAGCGAGGATCTGCGGGAAGCGACACGCTGTTCGGGCGTAAGCTCTTCAAGGTAGCAGCGCATGTCGTACCAGTAGTCGGGGTCCCAGCCGTCGGCGCACTTCCCGAGTCCGAAATAATCACCGCCGTCCACGTGCCACTTCCCGACATAGCCGGCGTGGATCCCGTTGTCGCGAAGACGCTGGCCGAGTGTCTTGACGTTGTCGCCGATCGGCATGCTGTTGCCCCAACTGCCGTTGCTGTGCGGATACGTGCCGGTGAACAACGCCGCGCGCGCCGGCCCGCACACCGGCTGGCAGCAGTATGCACGCTCGAAACGCACCCCCTGCGAAGCGAGTCGGTCGAGGCTGGGGGTTCTGAGGCCGGTGCTGCGATATGCGTTGATCATGTCCTTCCGCTGCGTGTCGACCATGATCATGATGACTTGTCTGCGGCGAGCTGCTGGCATGCGGTGTTCTCCCTGTGTGCGGAAAATACAAGAGATGGCTCTCACGAAGGCACGGGGACAATAGGGTCCGGGGGAAGTAGTTGGGATGGGCGCCTGCCGTACGCGCGCCCGCCTCACGGCAGGCGCACGGCACCGCGCTGTACGCTGCAATGCACACTCGGCCCGCGGACGACACGGCCCAGAAACAGTGTGCATTTGCACTTCCATCGCTGGCGCGAAGCACCTGGTTGCCTTCCCGCAACACACGGCACGAGCGTCTGGTGATGCTGTGGCTCTTGCGCAAGGGATCGCAGCGTGCTTGTGCACCGCTTCTGGCCTGCGCGAAGCGCAGGCCGAGTGCGCATGCAGCGTAGAGCCCGGTGCAGATGCCCTTTCCAGCGGGCATCTGCATGCGCCCATGTACACGACTCTTCGCTGCAGTCCGCCCTCCGTGCGTCTGTGAGAACTCTCTAGCTTCTCCTGCCCCTTCTGTAGGCGCCGGGGGTCAGCCCGTAGTGCTGCTCGAAACTCTTCACGAGGTGGCTCGAGTCGGCAAACCCCCAGTCGGCAGCGATGGTCTTGACAGGCTGGTCTGTGTGGGCCAGTGCCTGGGCAGCGCCGCGGAGACGACGGCGGAGGGCGAAGTCGGCGAATGTCAGCCCCGTGGCACGCGAGAACACACTGGCAAACGCGTTGCGGCTCAGTCCGCAGGCCCTGGCCGCTTGCACAATTCCCACGTGGCAACGCGACCCGAACGCGAGTGTCAGCGCCGGCATCAGTCTGCTGAACCGGTCCTCGGCCCGGCCTTGCACCGGCGGCGCGTTCCAGTTCTCGGTCGAGTACAGGAGGCACTGCTGGAGCGCCAGTGACAGCCAGGCGCGGTCGTTCAGGTGCATGCTTCCTCCTGCATGCGCCATCGACGTGAGCAGCGGCTCCCTGAGGCCCGCGGGGACCTGTGGGCGGTGTTCGGCGGGAACAGCGAAGGGAGTGTAGAGCCGGGTGTCCCCGCACGAGTCCAGCGAGAGGCGGGCGAGGTAGACCGGGTTCACCACGAACACGACCACCGAGCAGGGCGCGCGTACTATCCGGTAGCCGTGTGGCTCCCATGAGCCGCACAGCCACACCATCCCGGGGTCCACCGGCGAAACCCATTCGCGCGTGACTCGCTCCATGCTACCCGACAAAACCACGCCGAGCTCGAGCTCCCAGTGCATGTCGCGGAGCGTGGGTCCCACGAGCGTGTGGGTGGCGGCCGAAGCCACGATCGGGTTGACTTCGCTGACTCCCAGCTCTGCCCCGTCCGCGGCAAGCGCAATCACCGTGTCGCTGCTCTCCATATGTGGGCAAATATACAACGGTACTGGACACTTCTACTGTGGTATTATGTTGCTATTCAACGTTCTATGGGGTAGATTTGTCGTGTTGCCAGAGACTGCTATCGACCGAGATACAACCCTGGGGGTGCGGCATGCAGGAGAACATCGTACTGATAGGCGCCGGAAGTGCCGTGTTCACACGGGGGCTGGTCG
>CAZJJT010000815.1:0-2014 GCA_964546395.1 uncultured Fibrobacterota bacterium | reverse complement strand
CCGGTTCATGGGAATCGCGAACCCGATCCCAATCCACCCTTTCCCTGCGTCGTTGCCCGTGTAGATGACCGTGTTGATCCCCACCACCCTGCCGAGCGCATCCACCAGCGGTCCGCCCGAATTGCCCGGGTTGATCGCCGCGTCCGTCTGGATCATCCCCCCGTAGTACACATCGTCGGTGGAGCTGAAATTGCGGTTCAGCGCGCTCACCACGCCGACCGTAACTGTCGGGTGCGCGTCGTTGATGAAATTCAGGAACGGATTGCCGATGGCGAGTACCCACTCACCGATCATCAGTTTGTCCGAGTCAGCAAGGCGCACCGTCTGCAGACCGGTCGCTTCCACGCTCACCAGCGCCAGGTCGCTCTGCTGATCGTAGCCCACGATGGTCCCCGCCATCTGCCTGCCGTCGGGGAAGTTCACCAGCAGGGCGCGCGCGCCGTCCACCACGTGGTAGTTGGTGAGTATCATCCCGTCCTCGCGTATCACCACACCCGAGCCTAGGTTCTCCACCTGGCGGTACTTCTCGGGGCCGTACATATCGAAGAAATCGGAGAAATAGTAGCGCTGGCGAATCACCTGGATCTGCGTGACCACGATACCCACCACGCACTGCGAAACCGCGCGCGTGGCCTGCACCAGCGCGGTCTGTCGCGACGAGTTCACCTGGTCCTGCACCGGCGAACCCGAGACAGTGGCAGCACCGGCAGTATCGACAGCCGCGACCGACACAGCCGTCACGTTCGGGAACCCGTAGATCCGCCGGATCGCTTCCCCACCCGCGACGATGCCAATCGCGATGCCCGAGACCAGCAGGAGCAGGTACACCAGTGCCCGTCCCTCACGCGCTCGCATCACCTGTCCCCCTCCGGGTAATCGACATCGTAGAGCACCAGCCCGTGGGCGGGGGCAGTGGGCCCGGCGCGAGAGCGCTCGTGGGCCTCACACATGGCGCCCAGCGAGCCCTGCTCCGCCCCCCGGCCGATCGCCACCGCGCTGCCCACAATCGACCGCACCATCCGGTACACGAACCGGTTTGCCGATATGAAAAATACCCACTGCCCCTCACGCTGTTCCAGACACGCGCGGCTGACCGTGCACACGGGCTCTTCCACACTGCTGCCCGCGGCCTGGAACGTACTGAAGTCGTGTGTGCCCTCCAACTGCGCCAGGTTGCGCCGCACCAGCTCCCAGTCCACGTCGTACCACACCTGCCACGCCTGCGTGCGGCACAGCGGC
Source organism: uncultured Fibrobacterota bacterium (assembly GCA_964546395.1). Taxonomy (GTDB): domain Bacteria; phylum Fibrobacterota; class Chitinivibrionia; order Chitinivibrionales; family CAZJJT01; genus CAZJJT01. Next base: position 775 of record CAZJJT010000815.1, on the reverse strand, counting down.
GATTTGCGCTGCACAACGTGGTACCGGTAGTGGCGCTGCACGGCCGAGAACCGCGCGTGGAACCCTTCCGGCGCCTCGACACACTCCGAAACCGCGATGTCTTCGGGGAGCACGCCGTTGACCGAGCGCTCGAGCGCCGCCAGGTCCTGCGGCGCGGCCAGGTCCACATGCGCCCCCAGGCGCCGCGCGTGCACCCCCGCGTCGGTGCGGCCCGCACCTACGACTGCGCACGGCTGACGGCACACGGTGGAGAACGCCTGCTCCAGCGTCTCCTGCACGGTCGGGTCGCCTGCCTGCCGCTGCCAGCCGTGGTAAGCGGTCCCATCGAAGCACACGCGGAAGAAGCAGCGCACGGTCATGCTCCGTACACCCGCTCGTCGTCGGGCCGTTCGGGTCCGGCCACGATACGCGCGCACAGCAGCTGCATCGAGGTAAGCGTCGGCCCGAACCGGCCGGTCTTGACTCCGGTGTCAACCCCGTGGAGCCAGCGGATGACGGCGCGGAGGTGCGCATCGGGGAACGAGCGCGCCTGGCCCACCAGGTCGGGCTTGATAAGCTGGGCGTAGATCTTGCTTGCCAGCGCCTTGGGTGCGGCGTTGGGCTCGAACAGCCCGATCGCCTTGCCTATCGCGCCGCCATGCTCGTTCTGCGCCTCGCGGTCCCAGCTCTTTGAGGCGCGCACGAACGCCTGCACCACCTGGGGATTGGACGTTTCGAACCCCCGGAGCTTCAGCAGCCGCCAGAAATGGCGGAACAGCGCGTTGACCAGCAGCGG
>CAZJJT010000814.1:0-2016 GCA_964546395.1 uncultured Fibrobacterota bacterium | reverse complement strand
CGCCCAGAGCCTGCTGGACGTCATCTGTGTCACACCCTCGAGCAGCTACGTGCCGAGCGATGTCGACGTGGACTTCGTGGCGCTGAAGCCGATTGCGATCCTTGCGCCAAGAGGCGGCGAAGCATTCACCGTGGGTGAGACCTTGACAATCCAGTGGTCGACGATCCAGAACCAGGTGCCGGAAGTGCTGATCCAGCTGAGCGTGGACGGCGGCGAGACGTGGACCACGCTCAACCCGGACGGCTCCATCAGCGCGTCCGACCCCGAGTGGGGCTCGTTCGACTACACGATTGGCGTGGGTGACGTATCGAGCGCATGCCTGGTGCGCGTGGTCAACTACAACACGCAGACCCAATACGAAACAACGCCGGTATGGTCCGCGGTTCCCTCGGATGCCCCGGTGAACCGCCTGTCTGCCGACCGTCCAGTCGATACCAGGACGGTGCGGGCATGCCGAAGCATCTCGGGACACCTCGAGGTCACGCTTCCCACCGCGGGCCCGCATCGTGTCCAGGTGCTCGACGCACGCGGGGTAGTGCTCTGTGGTGTGCGCGTGGCGGGCAGCGGGACAGCGGTACTGCCTGCCGAGCACGCAGCACGCGTGCTGTTCGTGCGTGTCGTGTCGAACGAGGGCGAGCGGGTGGTACCGGTTCGCCTGCGCTAGACTCGCCACACAGAAGCCGCAACCCGCGGCTTGACCCGGCGACGCCGGAACGATACCCTGTATCTAGTATATTGCTTCGCGGTTCCCCTGCCTGCGTACGGCAGGAAAGAGACGCGTGGGCCCACGACGGAGCAGGCGATGGGCAAGCCATTGGCGTTGCTGCAGGTTGAGGACTCGGCGGATGACGCCCGGCTCGTAGTGGAAGAGCTGGAGCGTGCCGGCTTCGAGGTGAACGCCACCCGTGTGGAGACGCGTGAGGGAGTAGCGGAGGCGCTCCGGCAGCGCGCGTGGGACATCATCATTTCCGACTATGCCATGCCTGGTTTCACGGCGCTTGATGCCCTGATGGTGCTGCGCCAGTCGGGCAGCGATATCCCGTTCATACTTGTCTCGGGCGCCGTGGGTGAAGAGGTGGCCGTGCTGCTCATGCGCACAGGCGCACGCGACTACGTGATGAAGGAAAACCTGCAGCGACTGGTTCCCGCGGTCAACCGTGAGCTGCGCGAGAAGCTGTCGCGGCAGGAGAAGCGGGCGGCAGAGCAGGAGGTCCAGCTCAACCAGCGCCGCGAGGCACTGATCGGCCGCCTGTTGCGGATTCCCATGGGCGAACTGCCCCTGGCGAGTATCGCCCAGCGGGCCCTTGACGTGCTCGTGGAGGAATCGTGGCTGGGTATAGAGAGCTGCGCCCTGCTATTGTGGAACGAACCGGCGAACGACATTGAGGTGGCGGCGGCACACAACACGGTTGGTGACGCGGCGGCAGCATGCAGTGCGGCTGATCCGAAGACCTGCCTGTGCCGCCGGGCGGTGCGCGAGGGGCAGACACTTGAGGGCTGCGCGGAGCAGAACTGCCCCGCGCTGTTTGGCGCCGGTCCACCCAGGCTGCCGTACCGTGCGGTGCCGATGAAGTCGGGTGGGGGGGTCGTGGGCGTGGTTGCCGTGTCGCTCGTCGAGGGCGGGGCGCTCCACGCTCGCGAACAGGAGTACCTTCAGGCGCTGGCCGGCACCATTGCCGCGATCATCGGCCGCATGCGCGCGCAGGAAGCCCTCGAGGTGTCGGAGGAGCGGTTCCGGAGCCTGGCAGAGCAGTCGACTGAGGGAGTCGGGTTGACCGACAGCACGGGACGGATTATCCTCTGGAACCGGGCGGTGGAGGAGATATCGGGTCATCCGCGCCAGGAAACGTTGGGCAAATTCGTGTGGGATGTCATACGCGACATGCAGGCCGATGCCCCCGCCGAGCCGAAGGTGGTTGATGCGTGGAAAGCGGGCATGGCGCAGATGATGAGTACGGGCACGGGGCCGTTTGTCAACCAGGCTTCCGAGCAGCAGATCGTGCGGCCCGACGGCAC
>CAZJJT010000813.1:0-2020 GCA_964546395.1 uncultured Fibrobacterota bacterium | reverse complement strand
GCGACTGCTGGGCCGAGAGGTCGCACAGGATGCTCAGCGCCTGGACCCGTGCCAGTGATGAACTCCTCGAGTCGAGCGCATGCTCCACCAGCGCGGGGACCGGGTCCTCCACAGCCATCGTGAGCGCCGTACGGGCCCGCTGGTAGTCACGCTGTGCCTTGCCCAGTTGACGGAGCGCACGATCGAACGGCCCCATGGTAAGGGTCCTGAGCAGCAGCAGGGCCCCGAGTATTCCCACCGCAACGAACACCCCGTACAACAGGTACACTTTCTTCATATCACGTCCATGCGGATGAATACACGGTATGCCACGAGCAGGAACAGCAGTCCCATCAGCACCAGCAGCCCGATATCGAACAGCACATTGAACACGCCCTCACCCAGGCGGTCGCGCGGGAAGTGGAACAGGGGCCGCTTGTGGGGCGGCACCTGGGTCTCCCATGTCCCCATCTCGACCGCGTAGTCCCGCTCAACCTGCTGTTTCAGGCGCGCGTAGTTCTCGAGTGCCTGCCGCAGTTCCGCGTCGCGCGCAGTGCCTGTCCCGGCCAGCGTCACACACGCGTCGCGCATGCACCCGAACGGAGTCAGCCGCTCAATCATACGCGTCAGTCGCGCTACCCGTTGTTCGGCGCGCAAAGCCGAGTGGTTGACATCCAGAACCCCTTCGAGGATGATATCCATGGTATGGGAGCGGTGGTGTACACCACGCAGACGCCATCGCCGCTGCTCTTCAGGCGTGAGTTCCTCGTATCTTCGGTTGGCTCCGAACCACTCGACAAAGGCCACCGAATCATTCTGCTCCACGTCCTCCCTCGGAGTAACCCAGGGCTCCGACGAGGCGCGCAGCGCGGCGACTTCGGCAACCTGTGCCCCCGTGGGCTGCACACCGGCCCACGTCGCCTGCGGGGCCAGGCCCGGCACCAGCAGCGATATCACCATCCATGCGAGCAGCAGACACAGTGCGGAAGCGGATGAGCGGCGGACGAGGACCGACACCATGATGCACAGGGAGAACACGACAGCAAGGTACAGGCCGCATACGGCGAGAATCCCTGCGGCCCTGGCCCATTGGCCCGCGCTCAACTGCAGCACAGGGACGACCGCGAACACGAGCAGCACGGCCAGGCACGAGGCAAGGTAGGGGAGGCCGAGGCTGATGAGCCCTCCCAGCCACTTGGCCAGGAGTACCTGGTCGCGCGGCACGGGCGAGGCGAGCAAGACTTTGAGTGTGCCCTGCTCCCGCTCCCCGGCTACCGCATCAAAACACAGCAGGATCACAATCAGACTCAGGACCACACCAACCACGAACACGGCGTCGGCCGGGGGGAAGAGGTTTGCCAGCGGATTCCGTTTGAGTTGTACGCGGAACTGCGGAATCCGGTACGAGTTGACCAGCGCTTCAGTTTCAACATCCCGCTCGCCGCCCGCGGCAAGGATTCCCAGGATACCAGGGCGCCGCGCCACCACCGACTTCTGCCAGTACACCAGGTACCCCTGGGCATCGGTGAAAGCCCGGTTGTAAAGCGCCTGGCTGAGGTCACTCTCCTTCTTTGCACGTGCATAGTCGGCAACACCGATTGCAGCGCTGGCCAGCATGAGTGCCGTGGCGACGAAGTAGGCAACCATGAACCTGAGGTTCAGCAGGTTGTTGAGGATTTCCTTTTTCACCAGCGTGCGGAACATGCCGCTCTCCGTTGAACCAGTGTTCCTACCGCGCGTCGTACCGCAGAAACCCCACGAGGGCCAGCAGCAGAAGCAGCACGGTTCCCCCAACCAGCAGTGTCGCGTCGAGCCAGCAGGCGCCAATCGCGGCCGCCGCCGGCACGACAGTCAGCCTGAACGGAGGCCACTTCGAGGGGTCATATCCCCTGTCGCCGCCCTGGCCGCCGGTTTCCTTGTCCATCGACGCCCGGATGATGCCGCTCTCGCGGAAGTACGCATCCACATCACTCACGAACGAGTGGTACGATTCGATCCCCGTGCCGGCAACCTGGGTTGCACAGAACACGAACGTGGCAAC